>CAZVCD010000001.1:0-46565 GCA_964625675.1 uncultured Victivallales bacterium
TCAAAAACATATTTTCCCAAAAAATAGGGGGTTTTCTCCCAAGCACTAAATATGTAGGGACACGTGACGCATGTCTGGTAGTGTGCCTGTCTGGTATTGCACGTTACATGTTTGATGATAGACGCTCCCGCGACTGCGGGATCTCTACGGAGGGCCAGTGGCATCAGGTTATTATGGGCAAATAAATTTATTCATGTAAATCATTTGTCTTTATTGAAAAAATATAACACTGCCTGTTCAATATTAGCAAAGACAGAAAAACTTTTTTCCAGTGCATTTTTTTTGTGTTCTTTACCATGCCCGGTTTCAACAAGTATTGCCGAGCATCCTGAATTTTCAGCCGCCATAAGGTCTGAAACTTTATCACCAACTAAAAATGATTTAGATATGTCAATATCATAGTCTTTTACAGCTTGTAGAATCATGCCCGGCATAGGTTTTCTACAGTTACAGTCAATTGCATATTTTTTAACAGTACCGTCCGGATGATGCGGACAATAGTAATAGTGATCAATATTCAATTTATATTTTGTCAACTGCCTATCAATTTCTTTATGCACCTCAGAAATTGAATCTTCAGTAAAAAAACCTCGGGCAACACCAGCCTGATTAGTAACAACAATTACTTTATAGTTATTATCTTTGAGTAACTGTAACGCTTTAATAGATTCAGGCATAACACTAACCTGATCCGGTGAGCTTAGATAATTAACTTCTTCTATAAGAACTCCATCCCTATCCAAAAAACATACTTTAGTTTTTTCTTTTTCAGAATATCTCATAAGTTATACAGGTTTATTTAATTTTCTTTTTTTACTTAAAACAAAAAATATGCCACCAAAAAGACTAAACAGAAGAATTAACGCGGAAAACAATAACGGTATTGCTACAGCATCACCCTCAAAAAATCCTCCAGCAGTTAATATACTTTTGATAATAGCATCCCTTGTGCCTATACCAGATGGTGTGATGGGCAACAATCCTGCCGTATTACCAAGTGATGTCGCAAGTATAAGTGGTTTTATGGCAATAAAAGATGCATGAATACCATGTGCTATAAAATAAAGAATAAAAGCCATATTTAATTGAATAAAAACTGCTCCAACAAGTATGCATTTAATAAGTGTTTTTTGGGCGTTACTGTATACATCAAGGATTTCTGTTATTCTGGATACAAATCCTTTTGTACATTTATCAGTAAAATTAATACCCCATGCAAATAGTTTGATTTTTTCCAATTTCCTGTGAAACAATATTGCCAGCCCCGCAATTATTCCCAAAAAACTTACTAAAATCAAAAGAATTGAAGTGATCTTAGTTAAATAATCCATTTTCATTATTAAAGGAATACATATTATTCCCATTATTATGCCGATGGTAAACTGACCAAACATTCCAAGAAACCTATCCATAAAAACAGTAGAAGTAGCTTCTAATTTTCGTCCTTTAGGTGTCCTGGACAGTAGAAAGCCTGTTTTCACTAAATCTCCTCCCAATGAACCACCAGGAATAACCAGCGAAAAGAAAGCCCCCTGCATTGTAAGAGAAAATGCTTCAAAATAAGTGACATTAATTTGTAACAATTCAAGCAGCATAAACCACCTTAAAGCACTTGCAAGCATAACAATCAGATACAAAACACCTGCCCCTAAAACCCAGAATACATCAATATTCTGTAAAACTTTTACAAAAGAATCATAATTATTGTGTACAAGCCAAAAAATAATACCACCGGCAACGACAATTTTGAGCACAAAAAAAACAAATGATTTAAGTGTAGTTTTTAATGATTTTTTATTTTTAGATTCCATAGTATCCTATTTTTTTATTCTGGTAATTATTCCACGTTTAGATAGATATTGTTTTACTGCCGGAACAGTATACGTTCCAAAATGAAAAATGCTTGCTGCCAATACCGCATCAGCCTTTCCTTCCGTCAATACCTCATATAAATGATCAAGTTTTCCTGCTCCACCTGAAGCAATAACAGGAATTGAAACATGTTCAGAAATTATTCTTGTAAGCTCTATATCATATCCGTTTTTTGTTCCGTCTCTGTCCATACTGGTCAAAAGAATTTCACCAGCTCCGAGCTTAAATCCCTGTTCAGCCCATTCTAATGCATCTATTCCTGTACAAATTCTTCCGCCATGGGAATAGACTTTCCATTTTCCAGGATTTAGCTCATCTCTTTTAGCATCAATCGCAAGAACAATGCACTGGCTTCCAAAACGTTCAGCTCCCTGGCGGATGATATTAGGATTTTTGAGAGCTGCACTGTTGATAGATATTTTATCCGCACCTGAGTTCAGCATAGTTCTCATATCATCTGCAGACCTTATCCCCCCTCCAACAGTAAGAGGAATAAACACCTTTTCTGCTGTTTTCCTAATAACTTCAACCATGGTTTCTCTTCCATCACTTGTAGCAGTGATATCAAGAAACACCAGTTCATCGGCGCCCTGGCGGTTATATTCAATCGCAGCCTCTACCGGATCTCCAGCATCAACCAGATCTACAAAATTTGTACCTTTAACAACCCTGCCTTCAGTGACATCGAGGCAGGGTATTATTCTTTTTGCCAACATATTTTTCAGCCGTAAATTGCTTCTTCGTCTAGTATTTCTTCAATGCGAAGAAGCTGGTTATATTTGCAAATACGGTCAGTTCTGCTTGCTGAACCTGTTTTAATCTGCCCGGCATTTGTAGCCACAGCAATATCTGCAATAGTAGTATCTTCTGTTTCCCCGGACCTATGACTAACAATAGCTTTCCATCCGGCCCTATGTGCCATCTCAATCGCATCAAGCGTTTCTGTAAGTGTACCTATTTGGTTAACCTTAATAAGAATGGCGTTTGCACTGCCTTCTTTAATACCTCTTGCAAGGTAATCAACGTTCGTTACAAATAAGTCATCACCTACAATCTGACATTTATATCCAATCTTTTCAGTCATTATTTTCCAGCCGGCCCAGTCATTTTCGTCCATACCGTCTTCTATAGAATCAATAGGATATTTAGCAACCAGTTCCGCAAGGTAATCAGCCATTTCTGCTGATGATTTTTTTACGCCTTTTCCCTGCTTTTTAAAATCATAAACTCCGTTCGTGAAAAATTCACTGGCAGCAGCATCCAAAGCAATAGAAACATCACCACCATCGGCTTTTCTTCCGGGTTTATAGCCTGCTTTTTTAATGGCCGCTACAATAACATCCAAAGCGTCTTCAACACCATCTAAATTTGGAGCAAAACCGCCTTCATCTCCAACTGCAGTATTTAACCCCCGACTGTGAAGAACAGCTTTGAGCGCGTGAAAAACTTCAGTTCCCATGCGCAATCCTTCTCGGAAGCATGAAGCACCTACAGGTCTTATCATAAACTCCTGAAAATCTATTGGGGCATCAGAGTGAGCACCACCATTAATAATATTCATCATTGGAACAGGGAGGCATTTGGCATTTACTCCGCCAATATATCTATAAAGAGGAATTTCAAGTGCATTAGCTGCTGCTTTTGCTACAGCCAACGACACTCCTAATATTGCATTTGCTCCGAGGTTTCCTTTATTCTTTGTTCCATCAAGCTCAATCATAGCTTTATCTATAGCAACCTGATCAAGTGCATCCATACCTTCTACTTCAGGAAAGATTTTTTCATTAACATTATCTACAGCCTTTAAAACACCTTTTCCAAGAAAGCGGGACTTATCACCATCACGCAACTCTACAGCTTCATGCTCACCTGTAGAAGCGCCGGAAGGAACGGCTGCAGTACCGGTTGCACCTGAATCTAAAACAACATCAACCTCAATAGTAGGGTTTCCTCTTGAGTCTAAAATTTCTCTTGCACAGACATCAAATATAGCCGTCATAATACGTCCTCCTTATTTATAATCTATTACAATTCAAATAGTTAAAAATTATACCTAGAAAGGTAATATATTAAAGATATGATTGAAAGCAATTATTGCAAACTATTTAGC
This sequence comes from uncultured Victivallales bacterium, assembly GCA_964625675.1. Classification (GTDB taxonomy): domain Bacteria; phylum Verrucomicrobiota; class Lentisphaeria; order Victivallales; family GWF2-38-69. The sequence goes on from CAZVCD010000001.1 coordinate 3,983, forward strand.
TATTCCCCATGAAAAATTAACTAAAAATATGAAGTGTCAAAAAGAGAAAAAACATCTACACATGTTAAAAATATATCCTAAACGTATAATCCATCTATATATACTTTACCGGACCTACTTTTATATTCTACCAGCCTGCTTCGAGTAATGACGACATGGTAACATTTGAAGAGTTTCTGTTTTTTCCGGATAGAAATTTGTGTACATATTTCCCAATAACATCTGTTTCAATATTTATTAAATCGTCTACTTTTTTGTCGCCAAGGCAGGTTTCATCCAATGTTGTAGGAATTAAATGAACACTCAAAAACGTATCACTTAACTCTACAATAGTTAACGACACCCCATCCAATGCTATGCTCCCCTTCTTAACAAGGTAAGAGATCAGTTCTTCAGGATACCCAACCTTTAAGATTTTATCCCGTCCTGCCTTTTTCCATTCAAGGACTTTGCCCACAGCATCCACATGACCCTGCACCATATGTCCGCCCAGGCGATCACCAACAACAAGCGCACGTTCCAAATTGACGTTGCTTCCTATTTTAACAGTTCCCAAATTAGTTCTCTTAAATGACTCGTGCAGTACATTAAATGATAAGACTTTACTGCTGTATGAAGGCAAAGATGAAAGAGTTAAACAAGTACCATTAACAGCAATGCTTTCGCCAAGTTTTAGATCACTGAAAGGATTTATAGGCAAGATTTTTAAAATACCCTCTTCACCGTTCAGTTCTCTGCTTTTCAATATTCCAATTGTCTCTACCAGTCCTGTAAACATTTAAAGAATTTCTGATTTTAGATGTTAGATTTCAGATTTGTTTAGATGTTCAATATAGTTCTTGCTAAAAAAAATCCTAATAAATTTTATGTTTATAATAAGCATTTATGCATAAATAGAACTATATTCGTTTTTTTGAATTTACATAAAATTTATTATTTAACCATACCAATAAACAAGGAAATATTTTAATGAGTACAAACTACAGCTTATACCTTCCTAAAAATTACAAACGTCAGCTTAGCGTAAAAGACACTGAAAAAGCAATCCAACAAATTAAAGAGTTTTTTCAGGTAAATCTAGCCTTTGAACTCAATCTAATAAGAGTTACGGCACCACTTTTCGTAAAAACCGGAACAGGACTCAATGATGAACTAAATGGTATTGAACGCCCTGTTTCATTTCACATGAAAGCTCTCAATGAAGAAAAAGCAGAAATAGTCCATTCGCTTGCAAAATGGAAACGTGTGATGCTTGCTGATTTAGGATTAAATTCAGATGAAGGCCTTTACACAGACATGAACGCTATCAGGGCAGACGAAGATCTCGACAATATACATTCACTCTATGTCGACCAGTGGGACTGGGAAAGAATTATTACTAAAGAACAGAAAAACCTTGATTTTCTTAAAGAAACGGTTCGGAAAATATATGACGTCATCCAAAGAACTGAAAAATATATCAGCTATATCTATCCGGCATTAAAACCTTTTCTCCCACAGCAAATCACATTTTTACATGCCGAAGACATCGAAAAAGATTATCCGAAACTTACACCGAAAGAAAGAGAAAAAGCTATCTGCAAAAAATACGGAGCTGTTTTCTTAATTGGAATAGGAAATGATTTAAGAAACGGGAAGCCACATGACGGCCGCGCTCCGGACTATGATGACTGGTCAACTCCTACAGATAAAGGATATAACGGGTTAAACGGTGATATTCTTGTTTATAATCCGGTTTTTGACAATTCATACGAACTTTCGTCAATGGGCATAAGGGTGGACAAAGAAGCCCTATTGAAACAGTTAGACAAAAGAAACTGTAATGAGAAAAAAGAACTGCTTTTTCATAAACGTCTATTAAACGGTGAACTAACCTCTGCAATAGGCGGTGGTATCGGTCAATCTAGACTTTGCATGCTGTATTTAAGAAAAGCCCATATCGGAGAAATTCAGTCGAGTATCTGGCCGGACGGTATGAAAGAAGAATGCAGAGAAAATAATATTTTTATTCTATAAAACGGCTAACATGCTACGATAAAACAGGAACTACATTTATGCGAGCTGTAACATTTAACAATAAATTAAGCTATGTTTCAAACTATGCAAAGCCCTCATTAGAAACAGGCTGGGCTGTTGTAAGGGTTTTAAAGGCAGGTATCTGTAATACTGATTTGGAATTAATTAAAGGATATATGGGATTCCATGGAGTGTTGGGACATGAATTTGTAGGTATTGTTGAAGAATGCAGCAAGCCTGAATGGTTGGGTAAACGAGTTTCAGGCGAAATTAATTTTGCCTGTAATAACTGTGAATGGTGCAGTCAAAAGCTTGGCAGGCACTGCCCAAATAGAACAACCCTGGGAATTTTTAAAGCTGACGGCTGCATGGCTGACTATTGTAAAATTCCGATAGACTGTTTAATCGAAATCCCAGATGATATACCTGATAACAAAGCCGTATTTATTGAACCGCTTTCAGCAGCCTGCGAAATTCTGGAACAACTGAAATCCTGCGTTAGCGGAACAGAGAAAGTTGTAGTTCTTGGTGATGGAAAACTCGGCATTTTATGTTCATGGGTTTTAACAACAGCATTCAATGATGTAACACTTGTGGGTCATCATAATGACAAATTAAAGTTAGCTTCATGGAATAAATTAAAAACTACCACTGATATAAACAGTGTTTCCTCCCCAGATATTGTAGTAGAAGCCACCGGTACTTCAAGTGGTTTAAATACAGCTATAGACATCTGCAAACCTCGCGGCAAAATAATTTTAAAATCAACCGTAGCTGATCAGAAACCTGTAAATATGACCAAAATAGTTGTTGATGAAATTTCAGTTATTGGTTCCAGATGCGGCCAGTTTAAAGACGGCTTAGCTGTCATGAAAAACCAGCCGAATATACCGCTAAAAAGACTCATCACAGCCACTTATCCGGCAGAAAAAACACTTGAAGCATTTAAAAAATCTGCCCAAAAAGGCGTTTTAAAAATTATTATAGATTTTACTTAAAACACCCGAGTTGGCATTTACAGATTTTTATACCATCTCTATTACAAATTTTTGCTATGGCTAAAAGATTTACACCCTGCTCTTCAGCTATACTAAAGACGGCAGGACACGTTAATTTCATTTTTCCATCTTCTTCAGTACACTTTTCAATAATACTTTTTTTCAATCTGTCTTCAGTCATGTTTTTCTCCTTAATTTTAAATAAAAAATTATTTTTATACATATAATACAAATAAATGCAATACAAATAGATACCACGCTTGCCGCTATACCGGCACTGAAATCACCTCCGGTCATATTCAAATAGATATTTATTGGGATATTCTCTGTTTTAAAAGGAATTCCACCCCCAACCATTAGTGTCGCGCCAAATTCTCCCATACATCTCAACCAGGTAAGAATCAATCCGGAAAGTATTCCTGGAAAAGCTATTTTAAATGTAGTATCATAAAACGATTTAAAAGGTTTGGCTCCTAAGGTCATGGCAACCATCTCATATACAGGCGATACAAGTTCAAAAGCGCTTTTTGAAGATTTTATTGTCAGCGGAACCGCTACAAAAAACTGTGCTATAACAGCACCTGCCGTTGTAAAAATAAACGGATATAATTGTTTAATAATAGGAACATTGAAAAAAGTTAGCAAAAACACACCGACAACTAATGGAGGTATAATCATCGGAATATCAAAAACTGCGTCAAGCAACCCAGAAAAAACACCTCTACTTCTTGCTAGGAAAAAGCCTGATGGAACTCCAATCACAAAAGATAAAAATGTAGCTATTAACGATGTTTTCAAACTAAAAAAAACAGAGTAGACAAACTCTTTGTTTTTAAAAAGGGCAAATATAGCTGAAGAATTTGTTTTCATTACACCTGAAAGTAAAACCACAATAATAAAAACAAACAGTAGGCATATTAATAATTTTGTTAAAAACGAAAGTTTCATAAAAGATTTTTATCCATGTATATCACAGGTATATTTTTTAGAAATTCAGGTGTCATTTCAGCAACTCAAAATCATATTTTTTAAATATATCAGCCTGCTGGCGAATATATTTTCCAAAAATCCTCGCATTTTTAGTGTTTGTACAGCTTTTAAGAGTAACTAAATACGCACATTCAGGAACATTATATTTTGAAGGTACATCTACATAGGAAATATCATTTGCTTTAGCTACAGTGTCAAACATTAATCCCGCATCCACGACTCCCGTTAAAACATAATTAACAATATGGGAAACTGAAACAGCATAAACATATTCATTCTTCTTAATTTGTGCTGAAAGTTTACTGCCCATTCTTTTTTTGATTTCAATAAATATTTGCCCAAGCGCCATAGCTTTAGGATTACCAACCGCCAATTTGTAGTTTTTAGTAACAAGGTCATTAAACGTTATTTTTTTTCCATCCAGTTTCGTTGCCAAACCAAAGACAGGTTTTTGTTCCAAAAGTTTATTATAACTCTTAACTATGCGGGCTTTCAGAGCTTTGTCTAAAAAATATTTTGATGCCGGAGTGTAAATATCCCCCTTGCCTGATGCAAGTATTTTGCTAAGCAGCTGCCCCGAACCACCCGGTATTAATACAACTTTAATATTTTTATTTTCACTGTTAAACTTTTGAACAATTTCTTTGCCTGGTTTAATCATCGAAGCACCTAAAAACCAATAAAGTTCATTAGAAGAATCAACGACAGGAGAACAAGAAAAACACAAAAGACAAAATAACATATAAATTATTATTCTCATTTTCTGTTTTTACTCCCCTTCACTTCATTTTTGATTTCTTGCATAAAACAAAAGTATCTTGTTTTAATACGACACATGCCTTTTCGCCTTTTTTCAGTTTTAAAAATGCTGATTCAAACTGCGAAAGATGAATATCCAGCAAAAAACCAGACACTGCCTGAAAAAGAGCCCTTATATATTTACCTCTATAGCTAATGTCCTTAATAACTCCATCAAAACGATTATCATAATGAAGCATTTCTTTATCTGCTCCAACTAATATATTATTCGGTTTTATACATACAAACTCAGCATCCTCTGGTATTTTTTTGTCCTTTAAACTTAATTTAAATCCATTTGACAATACAATTTCATTATCTCTAATCAATGATATAGGGAAAATATTTTTATAGTCCAGTAACCTCGCGGTTTCAATATAACTAGGAGAATTATAAATATTTTCCACCAGGCCATATTCAATTATTTTTCCATTATCAAGCACTACAATTTCCTTGCCTACAATAAAAGCATCCTCAACATCATGTGTTACAAAAATAATTGGTATGTTTATTTCATCGGCTAAATTTATCACGAGTTCTTTTAAACATTCTTTTACTGGAGTATCTAATGCACTAAACGGTTCATCAAGTAAAAGTAGTTTAGGACGAATCATGAGGACACGTGCCAATGCCACTCTTTGCATCTGTCCTCCAGACAGTGTCGCGGGCATACTGTCAAGCTTATGCCTTATCCTCAGCCTGTCAATAATATTATCAAAATATAAATTATTAAATGGAAGTTTCTGTGTTTTTAACCCGTAAACTATATTTTCCTTTACGGTCATATTTGGAAAAAGAGTGTTTTCCTGTGGAAGATAGCCAAAATTTCTTTTGTATACAGGGATATTCTTATTGCAAAATTTCAATGACAAATTCTGTACATTAGATTCTGCATGTAGTTTCGAAAATAGACATTGATTATCAAAATATATTTCACCTTTATCAGGTTTTACAAAACCTGCAATCATTTTTAATAAAGTAGATTTTCCACAACCGGAAGCTCCAAACAGCACAACTCTATTCGTCTCGGTCTTAAATGAAAAATTCATTTTATCAGTTTTAAATGATTTTGTAATGTCAATTTTCAGCATCAAAGTAAACCTTCCCGGTTATTCTACAGCCAATCATCCTCCCTATTATCCAACAGCCTATCCCGTTAGATGAAAGAGAGGACAAGCTGAGTAAAAAGACATATTTTTTATATAGTTTCAAGTGTAGTGAACCGCTTAATATATAATGTATTAATTTTATTTCACACCGACTATAAAAAAACAGGCATTCTTTAATACAAAAAGAATGTAATTATTTTATCAATACCTTATAATATTGAATAAAATTCTATTTCTCTGTTTTTTACAGGCCATAAAATATTACCCGGCCCAACATTCAAATAGAATTGACAGTAAAATACTATATTCAATAGATTAATGATAAATACCTAATCCATAGTAAAATCATGAAAAACAAATTTCTACACTCTCTCGCTATCATCTTTTCCTTACTTCTCGCTTTCAACTTGTATTCGACAACAGAAACTACAGTTTTACCGAGTCCAAAAACAACAAATGGCACCAATAATAAGAATAATACTGCCTATACTTATAACAGCCCGAAATATATTGACTGGCTACTCAAACAGTCAATGCTTTATCAGGCGACAGAGAAGCTTTCAAAAGAAGTTTCAGCCAAAGGAATAGAGTGGAGACATTCCTATTTCCTACCACAACCGAAAAAGGTAGTAAAACGTGCCTCTGCATGGCTAGATATTTATCCAATATCAATGATTGGACGAAAAGGACAAAATACGCTACAGTTTTTGGCGGAAGAAAAACTATGGAGCGCCTTAAGCAGCATTGGAATAAAAGCAATTCACACAAACCCCATGCAGACAGCAGGCGGCATTGTAAAAAGACACTACACCCCCTCTGTAGATGGTGGTTACGACCCTATTATGTATAAAGTTACATCACAATTCGGAACTAAAGCTGAATATAAAAACTTTGTAGAAACGGCAAAAAAATATGGGGGAATTGTCGCCGGAAGTATTATTCCGGGACATACCGGTTTAGGTGCAGATTTTAGGCTGGCCGAACGAAATTATGGTGATTATCCAGGTATTTATTCAATGGTGGAAATAAAAAAGGAAGACTGGAGTATTTTGCCTGATGTTCCCAACCAGTGGCACACTGTTTACGTATGCAGGGAAGCAGTAGAAAAGCTACATAAAAAAGGCTATATACCCGGCAGATTGCAAAACGTAAGATTCAAACCACCTGGTTTAGAGGACAAAGTAACAGGCTGGGATGCGACTGCAGCAATAACAGGGGTTGACGGAAAAGTCAGACGTTGGGTTTACCTGCATTATTACCGTCCTGGGCAGGCTACAATGAACTGGCTTGATCCGTCATTTGCTGCCCAAAGAATTATATCAGGAGCAATAATTAATAATTTTATAGAATTGGGCAACAAAATAGTCAGGCTTGACGCTAACGCATTTTTGGGCATAGAACCAAAGAATAATTCAGAGGTAACATGGTCAGACGCAACACCTCTAACTATTGAAGCAAGCAACTATATTGCAATGTTCGCAAGAAAAATGGGAGGTTGGACTTTTCAGGAAGTTGGTCAACCACTCCCTATTATGAAAGAAGCAATGAAACTGGGACCTGATATAACAATAGATTTCATAACACGAACTGGCTTGACACATGCTATTTTTTCTGGGGATGCACGCCTGCTTAACTTAAAACAGCGTCAGATGCTTGAGGCTGGAATATCTCCTGTTTCACTTATGCACTGCCTACAAAGTCATGATAGCTTTGGGTATAGTTTACTAAATAACAAAGAAGACGGCAATAAAAAGTTTAAATATGGTACAGATATTTTGACTGGCAATAAAATTAGCAACCAGGTTATGCAAGATTTTAAAATAACTAAACCATATATAGGCGGCGGAAAAACTAATATGTGCACTACATACTGTGGATTGCTGGCGTCACGGTTTGGAGTAGATGATTTAGATAAAATTTCAGATAAAAATATAAATAAAATCAAAGACGGTTTAGTTTTAGCTACTATGTACTCTGCAATGCAGCCTGGTATTATAATGATTTCGGGTTGGGATCTTGTCGGCGCACTACCTTTATCAATGAAAGATAAAAGTATCAAAAAGTATTTAAAACAAGGTGATTACCGCTGGTTGAACCGTGGTTCATATGATCTTGCTGGATTAGATAAATATGCAAAAAAATCAGCATCAGGTATAACAAAAGCAAAAGCTCTGTTTGGTTCGATAACAGAACAATTGAAAAATCCTAATTCATATGCCAGTACATTAAAGCATATTTTGGAAGTAAGAGAAAAATATCAAATTCCTTTATCCGAGATGATTAATGTTCCAGAAACTGGCAATCCCGCTATCACCATAATAGTTAACAAACTTCCTAATGCCAAAGGTTATCAGGTTACCGCATTAAACTTTGGAGATAAAACTGAAAATGTGACTATTGATTTAAGTAAGATAATAAGAAAAAATATTTCTCAGTTAAACGGAAGCACAGTTATAGATATTCTCAATAACAAACAACCAGATTCAAAAATTTCATCTAAAAGCATAATGAAAATAACCCTGCCTTCAATAACAGGAAGAGCTCTATTGATCAAATAGCTAGAACTAAAATTGAAGGAAACAAGTTAAATTTTATATAAAATAAGCAAAACAGAGAAGATAAATACTGAAAGGATATCATGATTACCAAAGCAATAAGTAAAACCCGTAAGACAAAAAATTTAAGAATACCTGTTTCACAGGCTATTAATGAACATGAGATGACATTAAAACACTGGGGTCTATGGCTTATTACAGGTGCTGGATTTGCTCTTGACGGATTTGATCTGTTTATTATCGGTGTTGCTATGCCTTTACTTTTACAACAATACACATGGTTGCAGGCTGACCCATTTATGATAGGACTACTCGCCGCCGCCGCTCCAATGGGTGCTATTATCGGTTCTGCCGTTTTTGGAAGACTAACTGATACACTGGGAAGGAAATTTATTCTACTCCTTAATATGCTTATATTTATAGTTTTCTCAATCCTTTGTGGCGTAGCCTGGTCTGTATGGTCACTCTTTATATTCAGGTTTATTGCCGGAATTGGTATTGGAGGAGAATATCCTGTAAACTCATCATATATAGCAGAATTGATTCCCAAGAAAAATAGAAAAAGAATGCAGGTTGGAAACTTTTCTTTTCAGGCAATAGGAGCTGTTTGCGGTGCCTTAATGGGAGTTATTATTCTCCAGTTTTTACCCTATGTTTGGACTTGGAGAATTATGTTGGGAATACCCGCAGTTTTCGCTGCGATCCTATTTTTCTTCAGATTAGGTATGCCGGAAAGTTCCAAATGGCTGGCGACTAAAGGCAAATCTAAAAAAGCCGGTAAAAATTTATCAATACTTTCAGATGAAAAAATCAAACTTGAAAAAAGAGATGTTATAAAAACCAAATATATGGATATTTTTAAGCCTAAATTTTTTAAGCTTACAGTTCTATCTGCCGTACCATGGTTTCTAATGGACATAGCCTTTTACGGTATAGGGATATTTACTCCGATTATCTTATCCAAGCTCTTTAAATATGATGCCCATAATTTTATTGAGGAAGATCTTCATTCGATCAAAAACGCATTATTTGTTGATCTCTTCCTAATTATAGGAATAGTCATCGCAATAATACTGGTTAAGAAAAGAGGCATGGTAAAACTTTCATCATATGGTTTCTACGGTATGGGGATTGGGATGCTGATGCTGTTTTCTTCTATTTATCTGTTGCACACACCTTTATACACACCTCTTATCATTGTCGGTTTTGTCCTATTCTATCTTTGTGTAAACGCTGGACCGAATCCAATGACTTTCATGATTCCTGCTAGAGTATACCCTACTGAACTGCGCGCGACAGGACATGGTTTTTCCGGTGCTTTTGCAAAACTCGGTGCAACAGTAGGGATTGTCCTACTGCCATGGATGCAGGATCAGATAGGAATATCAGGAATGGCACTGGTTATGGCATTAACATGCTTTGCGGGTGGAATTATCACTCAATTTTTTGTCTATCTCATAATAAAAGATAAGCAATTATATAAATACCAGAAAATTATTGCGGATTTAAAAGGTGCTAAGTTTAATACCCAAGCTGTAGAAAAATAGAAAAAGACCATATTTCATAATACACTTATACCCAAACTATTTGAACTGGTATTTTCTATACATTATAAACAATAAGGAAAAACAATGAAATTTAAAAAATTCTTTTACTTACTAACAGGCATTTTTTGTGTAACATCTTCTCAGGCAGTGTTTGCAGATAATCTCGACTTCAGTGTTAACGTTGGTACTGATAAAAATTACTTTGTTCAATCAGAGAACGGAGCATTTCATGTTATTCTAAGCAAAACACCTAAATCAAGATGCGTAATAGCCAGTCCAGCCGGCAATTCCGGATGTGCACTATTATTTAGGGGCAATGAAGCTCCTAAACTCATGGGCAGTCCAATTATCAACGGCAAAGAAAGTGTTACTATAAATATAACCTCCCCGTCTCCACATCTTATTGATATGGCTATATTAGGATCATTAAGAGTTGTAAGAGACCATACAGAAGGTCATGCACTTAATAAAAGTTTAAAAAGAATTAGTGATAATATAGATAAGCTTAAAGATAACCCCGAAAGATATAAGGCTGCAAAAGACTGGCTGAACCCAACGTGGAAAAAATCTGATGACGGCAGAGCAATAACTCTACATTTAACAGCTCTTGACACAAAAAACTGGTACGAACTACAAATAAAATCAGAAGACAAACAAATATACGTAGATAAAAAACATAACTTCAACGCTTTGAAGTCGACAATCAAACTTCCGGCCGGCGAAATAGCAATCACATACTCTTCTTCATTTACCCCTTTAACTCCTTTTACTTTAAAAGAACTGCTTAATAAAAAAGCTCTTGAAACTGTATCAAAGGCAGACAATCCACATATTACAAAATTGTTGAACGGCCTTCGTTTCCTTACATACAGAGAAAAGTATCTCGCAGGTTCCTGGAGATTTCTGACCTATTTTGGTAGAGATTCACTACTCTCACTCAGAATGCTAATACCTATCCTGACACCGGATGCGGTGGAAGCCGGAATAACTGCTGCTGCTGCGCGTATAAATAAAAATGGAGAGGTAGCGCATGAAGAAGATATTGGTGATCAGGCTATTATAGACCAACTCACAGACTCCAACGGCAGTACTTATGCCAAAAAAGGATACAAAAACATTATAAACAATTATAATATGATTGATCAAAACTTTCTTCTTCTTCCTTTACTGCTGGACTACTACTATATCGGCGGAAGAAATGTATTTAAAAACGACTCTGAAACCTATGTGCCTATATGCAGAAACCTGAACCTTGTATTTAAACAGATTTATAGCGAAAAACCTATATCGTTAAAAAAAGGAATGGATGCAGGCGACTGGCGCGATAGCAATACCGGACTTGGATACGGAAAATATCCTTTCTCCGTTAATGCGGCCATGGTCCCAAGCGCACTTGAATCTTTTGATATTCTTATAAATAAAAAAGCCTGGAATAAAAATGAGTTACTTAAAGTCGCTGAAAAAGAAAATTTCACATACCTTAAAAAAGCACTTAATGAATCAGACAGTCTAAATAAGGCAAAAGAAACATGGTTCAATATGTGGTCTAAATATCTAATTAAACAGCCTGCTGCAGAGCGGACTAAATTATTAAATGAAAACAGGAAAGAACTGGGATTCACAGCACTAAAAGAACAACCACCATACACATCAGGCTTCCTGGGACTATCGTTAAAAGAATCGCTGAAACCTGTTCCTATTATACAATCCGATACTTTATTCATGCTCCTTGATTTTTCAATATCAGATCGTTCTAAATGGTTCACGCCAGCCTGTGCCCCATTTGAAATTAATTTACCTGACGGTTTAATGTCAGATGCCGGAATGATTGTTGCCAACCCGGCACTTGCAGGTGAAAAATACAGAAAAATGTTTGACGTAAATCATTATCACGGTGAGGTTATCTGGGCATGGCCACAACTAATGCTGAAGGTAGCACTTATGAAACAACTCGGAAAATGGATTACACCTTCGCCTTCCGGAGACAAACTATCCTCTAAAAATAAAGCCAAACTAACACAAATATTAAGCAAAGATTCAGAATTGTTAAATAAACTAAGCAAGTGGGCTACCTCTGAACTATGGGCTTGGAAACTTGATAAAAGTGGCCATATTATCCCTGTCGCTTATGGTCAAGATGCCGCAAATGATACAGAATCCAATGCCGTTCAACTGTGGAGCGTTGCTGCACTGGGCCCTGAACTATGGGATTTAATGAATAAGAATAAATAATTATGTTAACAAAATTTATAGATTTACTGCTACCCTATCAGGAATACACTTATCCTGCAATATTTATTATTCTAATCGCCTGTGGCCTTGGATTGCCAGTTCCGGAAGATATCACCTTGGTGGTAGGCGGAATATTTGCAGCATATAAAATAACCAATTTCTGGTATACAGTTATTCTCAGTCTGGTGGGCGTCCTTGCAGGAGATGCCATCGTTTATCTATTAGGTCGTTTTCTGGGAAGCAAAATTCTTAAATCAAAATTCTTTTCAAAAATGATTAAAGCCAGGCACCTTGCAATGGTAAGGCTTGCTTCATTTAAATATGGAAATTCTCTTATTTTCTTTGCACGTTTTATGCCAGGATTTAGAACACCAATATATTTTTCAATGGGAATGTTTAAAAAACCTTTTCATGTTTTCATGACCATAGACGGAATAGCAGCTCTAATTTCAGTTCCTGTATGGATATATGTTGGTATGCTTTTCGGTGACAATATCCCGGCACTGGAAAAACATGTTAAACAAATGGAACACGGAATATTAGTAGTTCTTGCTATAATAATAATACTCGTTATTCTTTTCCACTTCTTAAAGAAAAAATTTATTTCGTTCATTTTTAAAAAAGCTACCCCGAAATAATAGCTTATTTACCACCAACAAGATAAATCTTGTTTTTGTCATTATATTTTGTTACGTCGCTTAATATTGTTGAATATGAACATGTTAAAAAGCAAATTCCTGTACATTTAAACACAAATGAACACCAATATTTCTTTTCATTAGTGCTTATTCGTGTTAATTCGTGGCTAAAAGATCAATTTTAATTTGCTGTTCAGTGATCGATTTAAGTTTTATAACAACTCTTTTTAGAGTTAGGACAGTATGCGCATAGTCGTGTTTTTCTGCTAATTTCTTGTCTTTCATAGCGCCTTTGCGCAATAAAAACTTTAGATCCTCAATTTCGGCAATTAACTCGGAAAAATTAAAATCTTTTATATCCAAAGACTCTTCTTTGATACATTTTTCAGATATTTTCTTTACTAACTTTTCTATATTGAAAAATATTCCCGGCTTTAATTTTCTCAGAAATGAAATTGTTTCAGCATTCATATTATTCAATGTATTTAATGCGAAGGAAAGGCGCTCTTGAAGATCTATCCATTCTTCTACTATTACTAACTGTTCTTTATTTATATCATGCAGCCCATGCATTGTTTTTATTGTCAACTTTAATGAAGTCAACATTTCTATGAACGGATATCCAAAAAGAACTTTTTCGTCACTAACCTCAGTTGCAGCCAAGTTTTCCCAAACATTTTTAATACGTTTTTTTAGTGTAACTAAAAGATTTTCGTTCCAAAATGATACATTAATAAGCCAAACAACAGCAATAGCAAAAAAAATCCCTATAAATCTATAAACGACAAACTCTATATTCTCTTCAGGAGCTGGCCCATGGATCGTTGCTACCATATAAGCAATCGCAATCTGCAACCCGAGATATGATATATTTGGGCCGCCTGTCATAATGTATCCTGAAAAAAACATAACCCAAAAAAAGAAAAAAAACATTAATATTGTAGAATCTATTTGCATTCCTAAAAATGTAAACCCCAGTATTAATCCTATAAAACATCCGCTTATACGCAGGATACTCTTCAAATTACTTGACACTAGATCAGGCTGAACGACAGTCATCACAGCTACTGCTATTTCTAAACCTCCAAAACCTGTTTTAGGAAGCTCAGAGAAGGCAAAGGCCCAAACTACCAGAACAACACTTAAGCCGCCTTTTATTGCGTATTTTAGGGAAGGTATGTGAATAAATATATTAAATCCTAAAAATGTACCCTGATAAAAATCAAACATCTTTTCCTTGATGTTTATAGTTTTTTTCTGTACAAGTTCTTCATAGGTTCGTAATTTTCGTTTTGAATAGCTTATATACGTCAAATGAATTTCTTTTAATATCAGAACAAATTCGTGAAAGAGTAATACATCTGCCACTGTATGTTTTACATTTTCTCCTTTACTGAGAGATTTGTCATATTTTATATCCAGTAATGAGAATAATTCTCTTATTCTATTATTTATTTCATTCTGTCTTATTGCATTGTTTTTTTCAATAAACGAATAAAGTTTATCTATTTCTGCAATTATTTTAAGACAGATAGATGAGTATTTCCTTTGATATGAAACATTCTTTAGTTTTTTAGCAGAATTAAAAAAATCATATATTTTATCTAAATTATATTGCATCCTTCTGCATTTTGATTCTGCATCTGCAACAGTACCTTTAACCATTTTTGCTTCAAGAGCAGCGGCTCCAAGTAATTCTTCAATCGATTTTAATTCTATTTTCAGTCTATTGTATTCTTCTATTATAGGTTCATAATTATACTTCATTGCCAGATAATCACTAAAAACTTTTTGATAGAAAAAATGAAGTTCTTTTTTTATTTTGCTCAATTTTAAATTCAAATTTTCAAATGCAGAATCAGGCCATATATATATATCTATTATTAATGAAACTAAGATGCCTATTATTACATTGGCCGTACGAAATACTGCTACGTCAATTAAATTTTCTGTAGACGTAGGCACTGCAACTCCTACCATTGTTATGATAATATAAGTAATCCCAACAAGATACCAGGCATAGCTGTATTTAGCTGTCGCCTTCTTATAAAACACCACTCCCATTATTAAAAATATAGCTACTGAATAGGCTATATGATTTTCCACACATAAACCAAATATAAAAATAGAAAGAAAAAAACCTGCAAGAGTTCCAACTGATCTCAATAACCCCTTCTTAATTGTTGCTCCAAGGTTAGGCTGAAGCATTATCATTGCAGTTATTCCTGCAAACAGTGCATCACCAAGGTTAAGAGCAAAGCAAATAAGCACTGCCAAGACAGCACTCAATGCTGTCTTTGCTGCACGTTTCACATTTTTATTTTTCCAGGAAAAATCTGTGACAAGCTTCTTGCCGTCGCCATACATCCCGTTAATGTAATAACTTAACTTCATAATAATGTTGATTTCATACAGGAGTGGTTTAATATTAAAAATCGAGTTAAACTGGTATATTTATAATAATACATAACTTACAGAAAAATTTAAACCGTCAACAGATTAATTTATATAAGAATACAAAGTGCATTAAATGGATTCTTCAAAAAAATCAAAACATGTTATAATGGGAACAGCAGGTCATGTCGACCATGGTAAAACAACTTTAATCAAGGCATTGACCGGAACCGATTGTGATACCCATAAGGAAGAAAAAAAAAGAGGTATCACTATTAATCTCGGATTCACTCACCTTAGTAATCCGGATGGCACACAGATTGGTATAGTTGATGTTCCTGGACATAAAGACTTTATTAAAACAATGATTTCAGGTGCTGGCGGCATAGATTTTGTTCTCATGATAATAGCTGCAGACAGCAGTATCATGCCGCAAACAATTGAACATCTTCGAATACTTGAGATCCTGGGTACAAAAAAGGGAATCATAGCTCTTACTAAAACAGATTTAGTGGACCCCCTTCTCACTGAACTGGCAATAGAAGAAATCACAAATTTCACAAAAGGAACTTTTCTGGAATCTTCGCCTATAATACAGGTTTCGGCAAAAAATAATATTAATATAGATAAGTTAAAGGAACATATTTACACAACCGCAGCAATGGTAATAAGTGAGAAAACTATCAATTTCCCACAAAACAATGCCCCTTTCCGAATGTATATAGACAGAATTTTTTCTCCCCCTGGAATAGGTACAGTTATAACCGGCTCTGCAATCAGTGGTCATCTCCGTTTAGAAGATAGTATATATATCCTGCCTGAAGAAAACACCAAACAGAATTTCCGCATAAAAAACATGCAACAATATGGTGATAAAGCAGAATTGATCACCTCGGGAGAACGTGCTGCTATAAACGTAACAGGCCTAAAAAAAGAAGATTTTAAACGTGGCATGCTTATTTCAAACACCAAATTACGCGACACTAAAATAATAGATACAAAAACTGAGTTCTTTCAAAACACCAAAGCCCACAAATCAAGCGATGTATTTCAGAACAATAATCCTTGGCTACATGTTATTTTTTATATCGGCACCCTGGAGACAAAAGCCAAAATTCATTTCTTAAATAAAACCAATCACGAAAATGATAATATCTTTTATACTCAAATACATCTTGATACCCCTTGCATCTGCAGATTTGGAGACAGGTTTGTAATAAGAAACAGCTCAAGGAATACCACACTGGGCGGCGGAATAATATTGGATTCCGCACCGCTTCACCATAAAAGACGAACAGAAAAAGTACTGCAAAACCTTAGACTTATTTTATCCAAGGGAATCACTGAATTAATAAAGCTTGAGATAAACAAAAATTTTGGAATAATAGATTCACAGGAACTGGCTGAAAATATAAATTTTTCACATTCAGAAATTAAACAGATGCTATCTGAAAACTCAGAAGAAATCATAATACTGAAAGACGAAAGCAGTGCATATATTTTAGTGAACAGAAAAAAATACGACACTTTAAACAAACAGTTAATAAACCGGATACATAAGCACCATAAAGCTCTTCCATTAACTACTTACGGCCTTAGCATAAACGAACTGGAACATCAGCTTAACCTTCAGGACTATAAAGTTGGGAAAAAACTAATATCACATCTACTCAACTTAAACCTGACAAAAAATAAATTAAAAAAAATAGGCAAAACATGGGCTTTAATAGAACACAACGCAACAATCAGCACAAAGCTTAAAAAAGATATTGAGTTTGTAGAGAATATAATAAAACAATCAGGCATGACCGCTCCTCTTATGAATAATATTGTCGATGAAAGTAAAAATGAGAGGGATATCAATAACACTGAGTTAAAGCAAATTCTAAAGCATTTAACAGGATTAAAAACAATATACAGAGTTGAAGATTCATATATTCACTCATATATAGTAAACAAATGCAGAGAAACAATAATATCCTATCTTACCACAAAAACAGATGGAATTACTGTTGCTCAATTCAGAGATTTAGTAAACGGAAACAGAAAAATATGTCTAATGCTGCTAAGCATATATGATAGAGAAAAGACAACCATAAGAGATGCTGACTTCCGTTACCTTCACTACAAAAACAAACAAGTTTAACTTGTTCGCAATATTTATATTGTTTTTTTTGTAACTGTATATAGATTAGATGAGATTTATACCGAAGGTATTTTTATATTTAGCTATTTTGCGATACTTTACCCTCATTTATTTTTATTGTTTTTCTAAAATCATTTCGTCTTGGGTATAACATTCAAGTTAAACTTGTTTTATTATTTCTTTTACATATCTATAATTTAAAAAGGTGATTGATAATGAATAATTTAAGAGAGCTTTTAACTCCGGAATTCGTCTGGTGCGTATTGGGGATAATAATGCTACTAGCGGAATTTGCAATGCCTGGATTTGTAATATTCTTTTTCGGAATTGGTGCATTGTTTGTAGCCCTCCTATGTTTCCTAACAGAAACTCTTTCAATAAACGCACAGCTGATTATATTTCTCATCTCCTCTATTTTACTCCTGCTTGTTTTGAGAAGATGGTTCAAAGCTATTTTTCAGGGTATTTTTGGATCAAAAAACAAAATGCCCATTAACATAAAAACCAATGTAGGTGAAACAGCTATAGTTACTGAAAAAATAACCCCTTTAGAAAAGGGAAGAATAGAGTTTCACGGTTCTATGTGGTCGGCCGAATCAAATACAGAAATAACAGAAGGAACAACAGTCGTTATTATTGAACAAAATAATCTTACTTTTAAAGTAAAACCCAAAGTTAAAAAAAATTAAATAAGAATCTAACAAAGAGGAAACAAATCATGGTCATTAATACAGGCACAATCGTGCTAATTATTGTCGTCGTTTTCATTATTCTGGTTATCGCTAAAAGTGTAAAAATAGTACCGCAAAGAACCGCTTATATTGTTGAACGTCTTGGAAAATACAAAGGTACCCTAGAAGCAGGTCTTCATATCCTTATTCCTTTTATCGACAAGTTAGCCTACATACACACACTAAAAGAACAAGCCGTGGATGTACCCCCTCAATCGTGTATTACAAAAGATAATATCTGTGTAGAAGTTGACGGTATTCTGTACATGCAGGTTGTAGACCCTCAGAGAGCTTCCTACGGTATCAGAAATTACTCATATGCATCCATCCAACTGGCACAGACTACAATGAGAAGTGTCATGGGAAAACTCGAACTGGACAAAACATTTGAAGAACGTGATGTAATAAATAAATCTATTGTAGAAGCTGTTGATAAAGCATCTGATCCATGGGGTGTTAAAGTATCCAGATATGAAGTGAAGAATATTGCACCACCTCAGAGCATCAAAGAAGCAATGGAAAAACAGATGCGTGCAGAAAGAGAAAAACGTGCAACAATAGCTGAATCCGAAGGTCAACGACAGGCTGCCATTAATAGAGCTGAAGGTGAAAGACAGGCTGATATAGCACGTTCAGAGGGTGAAAGACAGAAAAAAATGAATGTAGCTGACGGACAGGCATACGAAATACAGAAAGTTGCACAAGCTACTGCCACCGGACTAAAAGCCGTTGCAGAAGCAATAAATAATGAAGGCGGGACCAATGCAGTAAACATGAAGCTTGGTCAACAGTATTTATCTGAATTCGGAAAACTCGCTAAAACAAATAACTCTTTGATCATTCCATCAAACTTAGCCGATATTGCCAGTATAGTTAAAGTGGCTACAAGCGTAGTTAAAAATACAGATAAACAAGCTAAAGTATAATATTCACACGGTAGGGGCATAAAATTTTATGCCCCCCTACATTTATTTTTATGCAACATTATTTTATAATCGGAACTGTTATTCTCTTGTTGTTCTGTCTGATATGGAGGTTCTTTTCCATAAAGGCGCAGAAGGAGCTTTCTATCAAGGACAAAATGCTTTTCATACAGCAGGTAACAAATATCAACAAATATTCAATTTCTGTTTTGATTGCCACCTCTGTGCTGTTTTTTACAGGAATGCGCCATCTCAATTTTACAGGCTCCGCTATAATACTAACATTTATATTAATAGTAATTCTCTATACGGCTGTTTTTTCCTTCTTTATTGCAAAGGAAATAAATCAGTTAAAACTCCCTGCTAAAATAACTTTATACTATGTTACATCGAGGGCTTTTTTACTTTTCGGACTTGGCATATTCATATTATCCCTCTTTCTTTGTTTCAGCAGTAGAGCTGTTTTAGTATATTAAAAACAAAAAACTCTTTTCACCACTAATAGACACTAATGAACACTAATAAAATTCACAGCTGAGGAACTGTAAAGCTCGCCAAAAACAAAAAAATAATTTCGGTGTTTTCAGTGTATTCCGTGGTAAGAACAAAGTAATTTAATATGAAAAGACAACAACAAATTCGATACTGCCCTAAATGCGGAGCTGAAGAATTTATCCAGAAATCAGAAAAAAATTTCTCTGCAATAAATGTCATTTTAATTTTTATTTGAACACAGCAGCAGCTGTTGCCGGAATTATTAAGGATAGCTCAAGTAGAATTTTGATGACAATTAGAAGATTTGACCCCATGGCAGGCAAACTCGACCTTCCGGGCGGTTTTGTCGATATGAATGAAACAGCAGAAGAAGCTTTAACAAGGGAAATAAAAGAAGAACTTAATCTGGACATAGCAAGTTTAAGTTATTATACTTCTATTCCTAATATTTATCTTTTTAAAGACGTAACGTATAACACACTGGATCTTATTTATTTCTGTTCAGTAAAAAACTTCAAACATATAAAAGCCAGCGATGATGTCTCTGGATATAAATTTTTAAATATCGATGACATAGACACAGACAATGATGTAGGACTAAACTCAATAAAACGTATTATTAGACAGCTACAAAATTGAAACTGTATCAAATATTCCAAATGTAGGTAAATTTGTTGGAGTTCAAGCTTTAGCTTGTTTTTTAGACTAATGCTTTCCACACCAAAGTGTGTACTCCAACAAAAATAAGCCTTGTGATACTACCATTCATCCTTCTATAATTTTCTTTAATGTATTTAGGTAGTTTTTAAAATTATCTTTACCCAAATCAATTATTTTATAAGTTGTTTTAGGTTTATTTTTAACAAAACATTTAGTCATACTCACATATTTTTTAGCTATTAAAACTTTCATATGAACTCATATGTCCATCAGTTAAACCAAGATATTTTTTAAGAGACGTATAATCGCATTCTGTGCAATTTATTAAATATGCGATTATACGGGTCCTTACAGGCTGATGGATAACTTCATCAAGTTGTATTACATTATCCATCATTTACCTCTCTATATTTTTCATAGAAATACCCATTACAATATAAGTAATCCCCAGGTACGCCATAAAGAATATCCATAAGTAACTTAAGTTCAGAGTTGTTAGGATCATATATATTAATCCCAATATTATATACGACCCGGAAATAGTTTCTACAGTTTTATTTGTAAATCTTCCGAGCAAATTAAAGAATATACCTAAAAATAAAAAGACAATAGGAAATGCCAGAGCCCCCTGTCCTATCGCACAAAGTACAACTGCTGATGCAAGCATTGTATAAATTATTGGCACATGAACTGCAAAAGCTTTTTTCATTGCAGTATTTGGAGACTTATGATGCTTTTCTTTGTTACTCTTACAAAAAACTCTTATAATTACCAAAAAAAGGTAGTATTCACATTACGGCAATTGAAGTTTGTTCCAAAATAAACAGTGCTATGCAGGAGTTAAGTAGTCTGATTGTTTGACAGAGTTTAAGTTCTAATAAATCTGGCAGCGTTGGCCTTAAAGCTAACAAAAACTTTTTTATTGATGCATAGGTCGAGTTTTTTCAGGGAAGTTTCTGTTATTAAAGAGGAAACAACAGCACCGCCAATATCTACAGTTACTTCAATTCCGTTTCTAACTGTTTCAATGTCTGTTATGCGTCCCTCAAACGAGTTGCGCGCACTTGATTCATGATATGAATTTGAAACTGTTATATCTTCACTTCTTAAAACCAAACACCCTTCTCCGATTTCATCAGGTACAGATATATAAAATGTCTTACTGTTCTCTCCAGCATCAATAACAAATCCAGTAGTACCGAGATTATCTTTTAGCAATCTCCCTCTATAAAAATTCTTTATTCCTATAAACTTTGCAATGAAACCGGACTTTGGATGTCGAAATATATCTTTAGGTTCACCAACCTGTATTATTTTGCCATTTTCGAACACAGCCACTCTATCCGCCAGAGCGATTGCCTCTTCATAATCATGTGTTACATGTATTATTGTCTGTTTTTTATTACTACTGCTATTAGAAAAACCGTTTCTGTTAATACTTCTTAGAAGCCTTCTTATTTCCGCTTTTGTCTGAGTATCAAGTGAAGATAAAGGTTCATCCAACAAAAGACAGGCAGGCTCTGTAACCAGTGTTCTCGCCAGGGCCACTCGCTGACTTTCTCCCAAAGATAAAGTAGAGGGGTTACGATCAAGCAGATGTGAAATTCCCAAGACTTCCGTAACTTCAGTTACTTTAGTCTGAACATTAGATCTTCTCTTTTTTACCGCCTTTAACGGATATAATATATTGTCCTTAACCGAAATATGTGGAAAAAGAGATTGATTCTGAAAAACAAGACCAATATTACGCTTTTGTATTTTTTCATGAGTCATTTCTTTATTGTCAATAAAAATTTGTCCTTTATCAGGTATAAGCAGACCGGCTATTATCTCCAGCAACACACTTTTACCAGCACCGGACTTACCTAAAATTACAAAATATTCTCCTTCTTTTATCTCAAGAGAAATTTCTTTTATTTTAAATTCACCAATTTTTTTTGAAATATTCTGTATTTTAAGCATTTATTATCTTTTCTCTATAATTACAGTTTAAAGACCGCGCCGCGTGTCTCTACAATCACTCCATCATTATAATTTAGACCTTGCTAAATAATTCAATTCCCCTCCTCGGAGGGGATTAAGGGGTGGGTTTTTCTAAATTCTACCCATCATACCTTGCATTTCTATTTCGGTTACTGCTGCTTGACAGAAACCTGAAAAAAATAAAAACAACAAGGCATACTAAAACAAACAGCACGGCAACAGGCTGAGCATATTTTAATCCATAAGCAGTAAATCTTTCGTAAATCAAAACAGATGTAACCGCCGGATGATACGCTATAATAACAATAGCTCCAAATTCACTGAGTCCTCTTGCCCACATCATCACAAAACCAGATAAAACTGCGCGCCAGGCCAACGGCAAACTAACAGTAAAAAACACACGACTAGGAGATGCGCCAAGGGTATATGCAACTTTTTCCAGCCGAACTGGTACTGATTCAAATCCTTCTCTCGCACCATTTATCAAAAAAGGCAGGCTTATAAAAGCCATTGCTATCATAATTCCGGCAGGACTGTCTATAAATGAAAGACCGAATTTATCTGCTATTCCGCCCACAAAACTATCCCTGGAAAGCACACCTAAAACAGCTATTCCTGCAGCAGAATGAGGAATAACAACCGGAATATCAATAATACCGCAAAGTAAACGTTTAAAGGGGAAGTTTTTCCTGGCCAGCAAATAAGCAAAAGGCACTGCTAATATTGAAAAAAGGAAGGTCGCAAGTATTGATGTCCACAATGTCAGCCAAATACTGTCTGTAACAGTACTGTCTTTCGCTACTCCAAGAAGACTATCAAAAGAACATCCAAAGAACATCCCGAGTAAAGGTGCTAAAATAAACAAAAGAATCAATCCACCTAAAAAGGTTAGAAATAATTCAAACAAACTTAGTTTTTTATTTTTAAACATCTTTTTTTCTCGTTAACATTCAAGCTTATATGGCAAGCAACCAAAGTAGGCGGCACTGAAAAAGTGATTTATTATCCTATAGCAAAACATACAATAATTCAAATAAGAAGTTTTTTCACGCCTTTTAAGAAAATAAACTATATGATATAGCGTATTCATATCTTACAAATAAGCCCAAAAAAAATAGTTCTGGTATACCAATACAATATTGCAACAATCTTGAGATCTGTTATAATTAATAGTTGAGTTATCTAAAAATTTGCACTGATACACACAAAAACATACAATCTATTATTAATATAATATAAATTACCACACATACTTAAGGAGTTATTTACTATGAAAAATAGGATTTTCTACCGTAAAACTACACTTATTTTTTCCATTACTTTTCTTTCCTTTTTATTTGTATCCGTTTTTATACCGACAAAGACCATAGCAGTAGAACCAGCAACAACCGTCACAACAGATAAAAAGGTTGACAAAAAAACCGAACAAAAAGCCACAGATTCATCCGTAAAGAAAGCTGTGGATAGCACAGTGCCACAAACAAAAAGTTTACCACCTGTCGAGCTTACAATAGAATCCATTCAGAAGAGAATTGATGACGTCAATAAAATGTCATCAATTTCAGCAGAATCCAAAAAGAAAATTATTAATTTCTACAATCTAGCTTTGAAGTCTCTGGAACGACGCCAAAGTGCGATACAACAAACAAACAAATATTCAAACTTCTTAAAAAAAGGTAAATCTACAACGGATTCAGGAAGTAACACGTTGGTGGTTCGTCCAGCAGCAATTGAGCAAAAAGCCAGATCAATGGCACTTTCGGATATTGAAAATAAAGTAGCAGAACTTCAAACACAATTGGGAATAGAACAAACAAACCTTGAAGTGGCCAAAGAACTTCAGAATAAAATAACAAATAAACCGGCTGAGCTACGACAAAATATTGCCTCCTATGAAACTGAATTAACTAAACTACAGTCACAGCTGGATCATCCAAAGAAAGATGCAAGCTTAACTCCTAGAGAAATCAGAGCAAGGAGAACCAGTACAAGGGCAAAATGTGCAGCATTAATAGCTGAATTAAAAGCAGCAGAACAAGCGTCAGGACTTACAAATATTAAAACTAATCAAATCAACGATAAACTTGCAAGAATGGCACGTAAAGTTGATCAGCTTGGGAAATTAATAAAAGCCTGGGGGGCAATAAAAGAGACACGGCAGTCAGATATCGCTTTTGTCGAACTCCGTCAAAACAAGGTTTATTTAAATGAGCTGAATAATAAAACATATCCTAATGTTAATATTGAATTTCTTCAAAAACTGGCAAAAAGAAATATAGAAATAGCCCAGGAAATAATTACAGTCGGTCGGTCAGAGAATAAAGCTGAAAAATCACTGAGTATACTAACCGCGCGTAAAAAACTATTAACAGAAGACTTTGCTATAACATCTAGAAGAATAAAAATGATGGGGCTTACAAAAAAGTCAGGAGCAATATTACAGGCTAAGCGTGCAGTGTTGCTTACAAGCCGAGCTTATCCCGAAATTGTAGAAAAACGCAATGAAAATATATTAAATGCTAATCTAAAAAGCGACGACCTACTCCAGGAATCACAATCTTATCTCCCATATAAAGATAAAATTTACCAGGAGCTGGACAATCTACCAGAAAGTATACCAGAAAACAAACTAAACACATTGTCCACTACAGCATTTGTATTGTTGGAAAGCAACAGAAAACTACTTGAAAATTCAGGCAAAAGCTATGCGGAATACGTAAAAACATTAAATTCACAAACAACAGCACAGAAAGATATTGATAAAATTTCAAAAGAATTCAGAAACTACATTAACCAGCGTCTTTTATGGACATCCAGTTCAGATGTATACTCGTTGAATGATATTACTGGATCGTCTAAAGCAGTGCTCTGGCTTCTAAACGGCTCAAATTGGAAATCATTAATAAAAGATTTTTCTCATTCAATTACGATAAATCCTATGATCTGGTTACTCATTTTATTGTCATTCATTGTAGCTGTTATATTGCAGTTCTTACTACCTAAGCGGATAAATAAAATTAATATTTATACGTCAAAACCAATGCAGGATTCAGCTGGGAGAACAATAACAGTTGTCGCTTTAGGAATTCTTCAGGCAATATGTATCCCTTTGGTCATTGGCCTCAGCACATTATATTTTTCTAAAATGCCAAATATTCATCTTTTTGCTAGAGCGATGTGTATAGGAATATTCAAAACTGCCGGGATGTCTATTATTTTCTGTATAATTATTTATTTTTGCAGGAAAGATGGAATCGGTATTACAAATTTTAAATGGTCAGAAAAAATATGCAGTATCATAAGAAGAGATTTAAAATTATTATTGTATATATCTATACCATTAGTGTTCCTTATTACAACAATACAAAACGGTCTACTTAACCAAAATTTCAGAGGATCACTTGGGCGAACATTAGCTTCTATCTTTTTAATTATTATTCTGTTGTTTATTTTAAAAATACTTAAAAAAATCAAAAAATCAAAAATTCAAACCAAGCTTGTTCAATGGATTAAAAAATCTTATTTACGGGTAAGACTCATTGCTATTGCCATTCCGCTACTCCTAATAATTCTAGCCATAGCCGGATACTACTTTACCATTTACGAATTTGCACTACATATATTCAAATCTTTTTACTTGCTAATTGTTTTTTTATTTCTAAAGGAAATTCTACATCGCGTTGTATACCTTTCTAAAATACATTTAGCCTACAAGAAGGCTGAAGCTGAGAAAACGGCAGAGCGAGAAAGAAAGAAACTTGAAAAGAAAAACCAGGGAGTGGAGTCTTCAGACAACTTAGAAATAGAGTTATTAGACACAGTTATAGATGAAGAAAAAATCAACACACAAACTTTTCAGTTAATAAACTTCATTCTGTCAATAGGCATAATTATCGGTATTATCATCATCTGGAGTGATGTTTTTCCATCAATACAGTTTCTTAACAATGTTATCATCTGGAGTAGTGCAACCACTGTTTTAAAAGATGGACATGCTGTAATACAGCAAATCAGTTTATTAAACCTACTTCAAACTTTTGTCATCTTTATATGTACTGTGGTACTCGTGAAGAATCTTTCCGCAATAATTGAAATTGTTATATTCAGAGGAAAACAAGCTCATCCGGGTTCACGACATGCTTTCACACTTATTTCAAAATACATTGTAACATGTATAGGGTTTTTCATTGGGCTTAAATTTATTGGTATCGGTTGGGCACAGTTCCAGTATATGGCGGCAGCAATGACAGTAGGTTTAAGTTTCGGTTTAAAAGATATTTTTGCCAATTTTGTTTCAGGTATCATTATCCTGCTCGAAAGACCGATAAGAATGGGAGATATCGTCAGTGTGGGACAGGCAAGCGGAACAGTAACCAAAATACAAATCAGATCCACTACAATAACCCAATGGGATCGCCATGAATTAATCGTACCAAACATGTGTTTCCTCTCTGAAAAGATAGTCAACTGGTCACTTTCAAACGACATTATGCGTGTTGTTATTTCAGTAAGTATCAGTCACAATTCAAATGCTAAAAAAGCAGAAAAAATTCTACTGCAAATAGCTAAAGACTGTCCACTTACTCTGGAAACACCGGCTCCCAGCGTAGTTTTCGTTGATTTCGACACTAATTCTTATAAATTTGCTTTGCGTGTTTTTGTAATTATAGACAACATGATGACAGCTCAACATAAGATTCGTCATGATATCATAGATCAATTCAAGGAAGCTGAAATCGTAATTCCACATGCTGAGCAAAGTATTCATTTCAGCACAGAAGAACAGCCCTTAAAAGTACAGGTAATGGATGATATTAAAAAGTGACATATAAAATTCCGTTCGAATACGGGCTCACAAGCATATAAAACTGTTATTTGTTTATCAAAGTTCCATTTACTCTACACTATACTCGCACCAATGTTGGTGAGAGTCCGATGAAAATTTTGGTTATTAATGATAAATAAAGCTTACAGAACTAATTTTTATAAAAGAACGGAGATTTCACAAAATGATTCTGAAAAATAAAAGCTACTTTCCTCTTATAGGCCTCATTTTATTCATGTGTGCTGTTTCATCATGTGATCAAAATCAAACTCGCTCGATACAACCTCCCATAGTTACGGTGACGCCAGTAGAAAAAGTAGCTGTGCAAAGGTATAGAGACATGATCGGACAATTGGTTGCAAATGAGCAGGTTGAGTTACGTGCCCGTATTACAGGTATTCTAGAAAAACAAAACTTTAAAGAAGGAGAATTTGTAAAAAAAGACCAACTTCTTTTTGTTATTCAAAAGACTGAATATGATGCGAAACTGAAGTCTACTGAAGGTTCAGTAATGGAAGCTCAGGCGGCTGCCAATAATAAAACTATTAACTACAATAGACAGAAAGGACTTTTGGATAAAAAAGTTATCGCTACAATTGATTATGACCAGGCGAAAGAAGATAAAATGATAGCAGAGGGGCAGCTGCTAGTAGCGCAGGCGAATTATTCACTAGCTAAACTTAACCTGAGCTATACTGAAATTAAAGCCCCATTTAAAGGTAAAACAGGTAACGTAACCTATGATCCCGGCAACCTCCTGGATACTAATAGTTCTCCACTGGTCACAATTAATAATATGGATCCTATAAAAGTTGAATTCAGTTTCAGCGAGAAACATCTGACAGATATTCTTGAAAAAAAATTGGAGCGTTTTAGGAAGTTAACTAAAGAAGAACAGAAGAATGTTAAGAAAACTAAAAAAGACATGCCGATACAGTTGAGGCTTTTTTTATCAAACAGTAAAGAATATAGTCATATTGGAGACATTATTTTTATGGATAACAAGATTAATCCGATGACCGGAACAATTAAACTTGAGGGTAGTTTTCCCAACCCTGGACACATCCTTGTGCCAGGCGGATATGTTAATGTTAGGATAGAAAGTAAAGAAAAAAGTAATGTGATTCTTATCCCTCAAACGGCCATACAGTCTGACCAGTTAGGACCCTATGTTTACACTGTTAACAAAGATAATATAGCTGAACAAAAGCATATAACTCATGGCGAAACGTATGGCACCAAATTACAAGTGGAAACTGGACTTAAAGCCGGTGATATAGTAATAATTGAAGGACTACAGAAAATAAAAAATGGACAGACAGTAAAACCTGAGAATGCATTGATTGAAGAAAAAACAGATGATACAGTGAAAGCGCCAGCCATACTTGTCGTACCTGAAGTTCAGCCACAGCCCAATGGGCAGAACAGCGAACCTTTAAATAAAGCCGCAAGAAATCCTAGAGCTGTTGAAACAAAGCCCTCAAGTTCCGTCGCTACAGATACGGATAATGATACTAATAACCCTGGAGCTGCAGTTAAATGATAAGTCAATTTTTTATATCCAGACCCAAATTTGCTTTTATTATATCCCTTGCCATTGTAATTGTCGGTCTAATTTCTATTTATAATCTCCCCGTAGCTCAATATCCAGACATTGTACCACCTACTGTTTCTATCAGTACAACGTACCCGGGTGCCAGTGCTGAAATCGTTGAAAAAACTGTAGTTTCACAACTGGAGCAGCAGATCAACGGCGTTAAAAACATGATCTACTTTTCCTCACAAAGTTCAAATGACGGATCTGCATCAATTACCGTGTCATTTGATATTGGTACTGATGGAGACATAAACACTATAAATACGCAAAATAGAGTCTCTATAGCTCTTTCTAAATTACCTGAAGAAGTTAAAACCCAGGGAGTAACAGTTAAAGAAAAATCTACCGAAATGCTTATGGTAGTGAATGTATATTCTGATAATGACAAATATGATAACACATTTTTAAGCAACTTCTGCTCGCTTAATATGCTGGATGAGATAACCCGTATCCCCGGAGTGGGAGATGCGCAGATTCTTGGAGGACAGCCTTATGCAATGCGAATCTGGCTCAACCCTGACCTAATGGCGGCCCATAAACTGATTACACAGGACGTAATTAGCGCAATTCAGGAACAGAATATCCAAGTTGCCGCTGGTAAAATTGGAGGTGCACCTGCAGCAACAGGACAAAAATTTCAATATACAATTAAAACCCAGGGAAGACTTTCAACTGTTGAGGAGTTTGAAAACATCATTATCAGAACAGATGAATCCGGGGCTAGTATAAAAATCAAAAACCTTGGAACAGTTGAACTGGGAGCATCTTCTTACAGTGCTTATGGTGAACTTAACGGGCGTCCATCGGCAAATCTGGCAGTTTATCAGCTTTCGGGGGCAAACGCGCTGACTGTTGCTGATAGCGTAAAAACTAAAATAGAGGAATTGAAAAAAAGTTTTCCCGAAGATATACAAACAAGTGTAATGTATGATAGTACAGAATTCGTGAAAGTTTCAATTGAGGAAGTATTAATAACACTGTTCATCGCTGTTGCACTGGTAATTCTTGTAACATTTATTTTTCTTCAGGACTGGAGATCTACTCTTATCCCTACTATTGCCATTCCTGTATCACTTATTGGAACTTTTGCCTTTATTCTTGCCCTGGGATACACAATAAACCTTATAACTCTTTTTGGAATTATTCTGGCAATTGGGATTGTTGTGGATGATGCAATTATTGTTATAGAAAATGTTAACAGAATTATGGAAGAAGAAAACCTTGACCCCGAGGCTGCTACCAGGAAGTCCATGAATCAGGTTACTACGCCTATTATTGCAACAACGCTTGTTCTGCTTGCAACATTTATTCCTGTAACATTCCTCCCCGGAATTACCGGAGAACTTTATAGACAGTTTGCTGTAACAATAGCAGTGTCTGTTTTTATTTCTTCAATTAATGCCTTAACACTCAGTCCGGCCCTGTGTGCTACATTACTCAAACCCGGTAAGAAAAAAGTATGGCTACCTTTTAGATGGTTTAATAAAGGTTTTGCTGCCCTTACTAACAAATATAATAAATGCATAGCTTTTCTGATCAGAAGACTGGCTTTAGTTATATTAGGTTTTATAATTCTCATAGGGGCTTCCTGTTACCTATATAAGGTACTTCCTACTGGCTTTGTACCTGATGAAGATCAGGGTAAAATAGTTCTTGATATTCAGCTGCCGGACGGCGCCGCTCTTGACCGTACAGCAGAAGTAATGAAACAAATAAATGATTTGCTTCAGAAAACTCCTGGCATCAAGGATGTATTAAGTGTTATAGGCTTCTCTCCAATGACACAGTCAACAGCATCAAATGTAGGTTTTGCTATCGTTATACTTGATGACTGGAGTAAACGATTAACTCCTGACCTTCAAGTAAATTCTTTATTAAAAAAACTTAACATGGAATTCAGCAAGATGCCTGAGGCTGATATCAGGGCATTGAACACGCCCCCAATTCCTGGACTTGGATCAAGCGGCGGTTTTGAATTTGAACTTCAGCAAAAAGGAGCAGGTGATCCTAATAAACTTTATTCAATAATGAATGATATTATCTATAAAGCTAATCAATCTGAAACTCTGTCACAGGTGTTCAGTACTTATAGAGTAAATGCTTCCCAGATTTTTCTCACTGTCGACAAAGATAAAGTTAAAAACATGGATATTGCTCTAACAGATGTTTATAATACGCTTCAGACATATCTTGGATCCATCTATGTTAACGATTTTAATAAATTTGGCAAGACTTATCAAGTTATGGTGCAGGCGCTTCCCCAATTCAGAAACATTGTTCAGGATATAAATTATCTATACACTAGAAACAATGCTGGGGAGATGATTCCTCTTGAGACTCTTGTCTCTACAAAAGAAGTCCTAGGCCCTGAAGTTATAAACCACTATAATATGTTTCAATCTGCCAAAATCACAGGTTCTGCTGCTACTGGATACAGCTCAGGTGAGGCAATTGCTGAAATGGAAAAAATTGCAAATGAAACTATACCCAGCGATATGACCTACTCCTGGACAGGTACCTCCTACCAGGAAATTCTTGCCGGCAACATGACGTTTATTGTGTTCGGTCTAGCTCTAATATTTATTTATATGTTTCTTGTGGCACAGTATGAAAGCTGGATGATAGCATTTGCTGTAATGCTATCTGTTCCTGTTGCTATATTCGGTGCACTGGCAGCTTTATGGGTGACAGGGATTGAAATGAACATCTATGCCCAAATAGGTTTCACTCTTCTTTTTGGGATGGCAACAAAAACTGCTATTTTGATTGTTGAGTTTGCTAAAGAACAAAGGGAATCTGGAAAATCGATACTTAAAGCTGCTGAATTTGCAGCTAATCTGAGATTCAGAGCAGTGATCATGACTGCCATATCATTTATTTTAGGTGTTCTTCCACTCGTAATAGCTACCGGCCCTAGCGCCGCCAGCAGAAGATCCCTTGGAACGGCTGTTTTCGGTGGTATGATTTCTGCAGCTATATTCGGGACATTAGTAGTTCCGGCTTTTTATGTAATTATACAGAAAGTAATAGAATTCAAATTTAATAAAAGCAAGAACGAGGCAGTAAAATGAAAACGACACTAAAAGATTTAGCAAAAATGATAGATCATTCACTGCTGCATCCTACAATGACTGATGAAGTACTTCGTGAAGGCTGTGAAGTCGCAAGGCAATATGATGTTGCATCTGTCTGCATAAAACCCTATGCTGTTAAAATGGCAAAGAAACTTCTTGCAGGCACTGATGTAAAAACAGGAACAGTAATTGGGTTTCCCCATGGCAACAGCACAAAAGAAATAAAAGTAATGGAAGCTGAAAAAGCCTGTAAAGATGGTGCTGACGAAGTTGATATGGTAATTAACCTTGGTAAAGCACTTGGCGAAGATTGGGACTATGTAGAAAATGAAATTGATGAGGTTAATAAAACTGTAGCAGCCAAGGGTGCTATTTTAAAAGTTATATTCGAAAATGACTTTCTAGAAGATATACACATAATAAGACTATGTGAAATATGTAACAACTGTAATGTGGCGTTTGTTAAAACATCAAGTGGGTATGGTTTTGTCAAACAGCACAATGGTATGTACTCTTATGATGGGGCCACAGAACCAGATTTAAAGTTGATGCGTAAGTATGCACGATCCGACATCCAGGTCAAAGCTGCCGGAGGTGTCAGAACACTGAAAGATCTCCTAAAAGTTCGTTCTTTGGGAGTAACCAGAGTTGGCGCCACGGCTACATCCATAATACTTGAAGAAGCAAAGTCAATTTTAGCTTCAGCAAAAGACCTTGACGAAACTTTGGATGAGAAGACTACTATTGGCGGAGGATACTAGCAGGCAATTTTAAAAAATAGTAGAATACAGGATGTTTAGCAATGAAAATATTAGTTACCGGTGCTACAGGGCTGTTGGGTTCAGATATTGTATATACTCTTAAACATAGAAACATAGAAACAGTAAAAGCATGTTTTTCCCAGAGAGGCAATGATTATATTGCAGCCAATATTACAACAGAAGAAGGTATTAAAAAACTTGCAGACATTGATTGGGACTGTTTAATACATACTTCGGCCTGGAGAGATCCTGACACATGCGAAAATAAACAGGAGGAAACCTATAGACTTAATGTGTGGGCTGCTGAACAACTTGCAAAAGTAGCTTTAACAAGAAATGCTAAAATGGTTTTTATCTCAACAGACTATGTTTTCTCAGGTAATAATCCACCATATACAGAAACAGACTCAAAAGACCCAATTAACTATTACGGAGAAACAAAAAAAATAGCCGAAAATAAAATTCTTGAAATTTCCAAAGACTTCTGCATCCTCAGAGTTCCATTGCTATATGGAATAAGAGCAGGCATAAAAGCTTCTGCCCTGCTTAATACAGCTATCAATGCTTTAAATTCAAATAAACCGTCGCAAATGGATAATACTATTACAAGGTACCCAACATATACTGGTGATGTAGCAGAAGCAGCACTTTTATTGTTGAACAAAAAAGCTGAAGGAGTATATCATTTTTCCGGACAGGATAAAACAACGAAATACGGTATTGCAGAAACCATAGCTGATTTGTTAAATAAAAACATGAACAATGTCACTAAAATGAATGTTCCACCAAATGACGATGCAAAAAGGCCGTTAGATAGTCACATCAGCATGGATAAACTTTTGGCATTAGGATTTAAAATGCCTTTGCCATTTAAAAATAGAGTAGAAAAACTGCTAAAAGAAGTTCACCGCTAATAGTCACTAATGAACACTAATAAATTAGATTCATCGAAGAGAATACCGAAAAAACAAACGATAAGGTTTAATTATTTTTTATAGATGTTATTCAATGAAAAAGACGCACCTGATGCAAGGGTAGTAATTGCTCCTTTTTAAAAATCAACGTAATCAGTCGATGAAAAAAGACTTTTGAGTTATGCATCCTATATAATGCCACGAATAGAAAAAATTAGTGTTCATTAGTGTCTATTAGTGGTAAAAGAAAGGTTTATTATGAATGAAAGACACAAAACAATATTAAAACTACTCTCGCTGCAAAATGAAGTTTCTGTTCTTGATCTCTCCGCTTCACTTAAGGTTTCGGGCGTAACAATCAGACAGGACTTAATGTAGAAGTCATAGTAGTCTAGTCACCGACAAAGATGCAAAATTTTGTGCTTCTACAATTTTCAAACTTTTAATACAGACTCTTATTAAATCAAAAATCAGCAATCATAAACTATTCAGGTTTTCCCATATGTTTCCCATGGCTTCGGCTGCTTTCATTTCAATACGATATTTAAACAAATGAGAAATATCAGTAGTAACAGGATTTATTTCAACAGTAGGTTTATTTCTATTATTTGCCACTCTAACAGGTTCTACAATATATGGGAATAACCCGGAGGTACCGATACTTATTACTAAATCGATTTTGCTGTCTATTAAATCGTATAATTTTGTAATAGCTTCAGTGGGAAGCATCTCTCCAAACAATACAACATCCGGACGAATAATTCCCCCGCAAAAAGTACACAGAGGAGGCAGCGTTACCTTATCCTGAAAATCTGAGATAAGTTCATTATAATCTTTCCCCCTCCCACAATCTGTACAGTGAAGAGTAAAAGCATTTCCATGAATTTCTATAAGGTTTTTAGTATTCGCCGCAGTATGAAGTCCATCTATGTTTTGAGTAAGTACCCAAGTGTCCGGTTTTATGGTTTGAATAGAGGATATAATTTCATGTGCTTTATTTGGTAGCGCTTTATGGCATGCAGAACCAATCTGCCATAAATATTTCCAGGTAATATCTGGACGTTTTTGCATCATCGAACCGCTTAAAGCATCTTCAATAGATACACCTTCTTTGGTTAGATCGTCATTGTATAACCCACCAATTCCCCTATAAGTCGGTAAGCCTGAATCAGCAGAAATACCAGCGCCGGTAATGAAAAGTATTCTGTCAGAATTAGAAATAAGTTTAGCTGTTTCTAATATCGCTTCATCTGCATTATACCGGAGGTATTTTTGTTTTTGGTTAATTTGCGAGATTTTCATCCTCTATTTTTTTATTTATTGAAAAGTTTTTTGTAAGCAAGAAATTTCTTCACTTAACTTCATCTTTAATATGTATAAATTCATCAAAATATTTAAGGAAAACCTTAACTACATCTGGCGAAAAATGGTCTCCACTCTCTATATTTATATAGTCCCATGCGACTTCTGGAGGATAAACTGGTTTATATGGACGCTCTGAAGTTATTGCTTCAAATACATCCAAAAGTCCTACTATTTGTCCCGATATCGGAATTTTGTCACCACTTAGCCCTAAAGGATACCCGCTTCCATCCCATTTCTCATGGTGAGAAAAAGCTATTTCCCGGGCAAGGCTCATTGGTGTAGATTTAGAGAATGAAAGGATGTTTGCTCCCATAACAGTATGGTTTTTTACCATATCGAACTCTTCAGTGGAAAGCTTCCCCGGTTTGAGTAAAATATCATCAGGAATCCCTACTTTTCCAATATCATGCATTATAGCTGCATATTGAATATCCTTTATAATTTGCTTATCCAAACCCATTTTTTCAGCCAATAAAGAGCTATAACGGCTCATCCTGACGATATGATGTCCAATATAGTCATCACTATATTCCGCCGCAAGCACAAGAACATGCAACGCTTCAGGGTCATCAACTTGCTGGAGAGTCCAATAATCTATGAATTCCTCTGTCACCACACCTAAAGAGACGATGTATTCGAACAGTTTTGTATTAATAGCATTAAGTTCCTTGCCTACAGCCTTTTCGTTCAGATATGTGCTAATATTGCTTTGAATAAAGCTTTTAATTTTTTTTGAAACATCTGCACTCAACAAAAAACCATCATTTTTCATCTTTTTGCCCCATAAATTTTTTATATTTTAGATTTCAGTAATTGTACTAAAAGCGAAATAGGTTTCGGTTAATAGTAAAATTGAGAATAAAAACCGCACAAATTAACCAAAAATAATAATTTTAACAAGCCAAAGGCATGTACCTCCGGTATATATTTCAGAATTTAAGAAACTCTCATTCATATTTCATTATACTTCTTTTTTAGTATCAAGTCAATTTGAAGCTATATAACATGCTGTAAAACCTCCTGCTTCATCAATCAATATATCGTTTCCTGCTACAGTCCAATTTTTATATAGCACAGCAAGCTCATCAATCGTTATTTTAGTCATATAAGCTTTTGACACAGCATTTTTAGATAAATCGCCAACATATAATAATTCTGATTTTTGAGAAAATTCCGCAAAATTATAAGCTTTATGATCTCCGAACTTATGATTTTCAAAAGAAACTGTCTTTAATACATTCTCAGCAGTACCCATAGATTGCAATCTATCAAAGAAATCTGCTGTTCCAATGCCATCTTCACACTTAGCTATTAATACCATAGATCCACCGTCTTTCAAAATATTTTTGAGATTTTCAATAGCCTTCTGCGCCTGGTATAGATTTTTGTTGAGTGGTGGCTGAACAAATGATATGATTCGGTCATATTTGATATTTACCTGTTTCCCAAATATTTTTTTAGATACAGTTTTAGCTGCATCAAATGCTTCGAATAAATGGCCATGGCTAATATTTAAAATTGCTGAACCATGATTTACCAACTGAATACTGTACACCTGATCAAGAGGGACTATTAAACCTGCAGCCTCCCATATATCTTCAAATACAGGGTTTCCTTTGGTTTTCATAATAGCTGAATCAGGATCCATAGCCCATCTATGATTCTGTATTATTGTTTCTTTTGCAACAACACCCGGCATTAGAGATTTTGCACCTCCAGAAAACCCGGCAAAATAATGAGGTTCAACACCACCAATCGTTATTATTTTACTGAACTGTTCGAGTGCCGGATTATAATAAACCTCTGTCCCTCTTGAAGTTTTTCCTGCAAATGAATAATTCTTAATATTAGAAACATCGTGATATAATATTTTATCATTTTTCTCCGCCCCTGTGAGCTCTACTGCAACATCTCTTTTGGGAGGTTTGTGCGTACCTGTTGCTATCATAAAAGTTACCGGACAGCTAATTTTTCCGGCATCACGCAGTATTTTTACTATTCGATTAGTTGGTGTAGACCTATAATGATCATTGACAATTATCAAACTATTTTGGGGGATTATAGGAAAATCGATAATTTTCTCCAAGAGTTTCTGATCATTAAGCAAACACCTTATTGAAGGTTTAATGCATACTGATTTAGAAAAATCCAACAGAGCTTTAATCTTATCTTTCATACATCCCTTCTTTAATAGTTTTGACTTTCTTTGTATTAAATATATCTTATAATATAGCAAGTATCATACAAATAATCTATACACCACAACTAAATCATTTATGAGAGTTAACTTCACATTTACGAAAGAATTATAATTATGCTGTTCAAAAAAACATTTTTGCCTCTTTTATTAGCTGTTTTTTGTATTTTTATTGTGTCATGTTCTAAAATAGCAGAGGATAAAAACCGCATAGTAATATTTCACGCAGGCAGTTTAAGTGTTCCTTTAGATGAACTAAAAAAAACATTTCAAGAAAAAAACCCCGGCACTGACATTGTGTTGGAAGCTGCAGGGAGTAGAAAATGTGCCCGTAAAATCAGCGATTTAAAACGTAATTGTGATATTATGCTATCAGCAGATTACTCTGTAATAAACGAACTACTTATACCGAAATATGCGTCATGGTGCATTAAATTTGTAAGCAACCAAATGGCCATTGTCTACAATGAACAATCTAAATATGCTAAAGAAATCAATTCAGAAAACTGGTATAAAATACTGATGAGAAAAGATGTAATATGCGGAATTTCAAATCCTAATGATGATCCATGCGGTTACCGTTCTGTTTTAACAATGAAACTAGCACAAATTTATTATAAATATCCTGACTTGGAAAGTAAAATTAGAGACAAGAAAAATGGATTAATAATGAGACCAAAGGAAACGGATTTGCTATCATTATTAGAATCAAATAATATCGACTATATCTTTTTATACCGTTCCGTAGCCGAACAGCACCACTTAAAATATATTACATTGCCAGATCAGATAAACCTGAGTGACCCAAAATATAGTAGTTTTTATAAGAAAGCAGATATTAAAATTTCAGGGAACAAGCCGGGAACTTTTATTACTAAAAAAGGTGCTCCCATGCTATACGGAGTAACTATTCCTAATAATGCCCCTAACCCGCAACTTGCACTGAAGTTCGTTGAATTTCTGCTGAATAAGAATGAAGGGCAAAAAATTATGAAAAAAAATGGACAACAATCAGTTGTCCCATCATATTCTAAAACATACAGTAACATTCCAGCAGCCCTGAAAAAATATGCTTCAAGATAAATCTTGTTTTTGTCTTTTTACTTCTGTATAAAATCATGATTATGTTGATAATGAAAAAGTTAAAAGCAAATCAAACTCTATATTTTTACCATCATAAACATTAAAGCCTGCACGAAAATTATTTCGAAGCAGGCTTTGTTTTAAGTAATCTAGTAAAAATATAATTTATTCTACGCCAACCATTACATTAGAAGCTTTGATTATAGCATAAGCCTCACAACCTACATGCAGATTTAAATTTTTAGCAGATTTTTTAGTAATAATAGATATTATTTGCTCTCCACCGGGAACTTCAATAACTACTTCTGTATTAACAGCACCATCAGTAATTTGTACTACTTTGCCTTTTAATGTGTTTCTTGCACTAATTTTCATTTTTAAATTCCTTTTTAATTAAAAAAATTATTATACCAAAGGTACATGCCTTTGGCTTGTTAAAATTTTTATTTTGAGTTTATCTGTGAATTTTTTGTCCTCAATTATTTTTACAACTTTCCGAAAATAATTTTGTTATGGGTATAAACCTCACTCCATTCTATTTATTCAATAATGAAAAACAA
This sequence comes from uncultured Victivallales bacterium, assembly GCA_964625675.1. Classification (GTDB taxonomy): domain Bacteria; phylum Verrucomicrobiota; class Lentisphaeria; order Victivallales; family GWF2-38-69. The sequence continues at coordinate 42,574 of CAZVCD010000001.1, forward strand.
AATCATTGAAAAAATAGGTTTTTAATTAAGTTCATATTTATTTTTTTTCAAGCTTAATATTTTTTTAACCTCTCTAAATAAAACTTTTCAAAGACATATTTACACCATTCACCTAATTTTTTATATTTAGAAATCGAATATTCCAATAACTTTTACAATCACTAGTTATTCATGATTAATCTAAATTATATATATTGCTATTTACATTATTATTGGCATATGCTATAAATAAAAAAGAGTTTTAACCATAGAAGATTCGGGTAGTGCAGTTATATCCCAAAATAAACTTCCTAAGTGTAGTAGATGCTGTCACGAATGGGAATCAGCAAACTGTGTAAACAATACAAAGCAATGCTCTCAATAGATGAACAGTAAAAATGGAAGTGAAAAATAAATGTGTACAACGCTAATAATTGATATAACTCTAACCCGATCTCTATACCTTTCTCGTTATGGTACATGAAAATGATGGAGATGATTAAGTTTTGTTAATTATGAATAATAGAAAAAAAGTTATTATAGTTCGACATGCTGAAACTATGTGGAATTTAGAAAAAAGAATTCAGGGAAACTCTAATACAGCTCTAACTGAATATGGAATACTGCAGTCAGAAAAAACTGGTAAAATTCTGGCAAAAAAAAATATTGAGGAAGTTTATTCGAGTGATCTTGGTCGTGCTATGCAGACTGCAAAAATTATTAATAAATATCTTGGATTGAGTATAAAACCTGTTAACGGTCTAAGAGAAAGAAAATATGGCATCCTTGAGGGAGTTTCTTTTTTAGAGCTTCAGAAAAAGTATCCTGACGTAAAAGAAAAACTATATTCTCGCAATCCTGAGTATCAGATACCTAATGGAGAAAGTTTAAATGAGTTTACTGATAGAATATACAATTGCATCAACAACATAACTGAAAAATCATCATCTAAAACAATCTTACTGGTAACTCATGGAGGTGTTCTTGAATGTTTATTTTATAAAATTATTGGTCTGCCTCTAAACACTAAAAGAAGATTTTCTATTTTTAATTCCTCCATCAACATATTTTCAGTTTGTAGTGGAATATGGGAACTTGATTCATGGGGAATAACAGACCATCTAGACGATGACAATATATTAAGCCTTTAGCAAAAATATTTTTTTGTACACATACAATAGGAATATTTTAAAGTTTTCCCTACTCTCGCATATAGATTTAACCCAAAAAATTAAAAATCCTACCACACACACTATTGAAAAAGAAAATAAAAACAACTATATTATTACGAAATAAATATTCGTAATAATAGAAAGATTAACTTATCAAAAATTTTAACACATACTTCGGCACCAATATAAAAAATAGAATAATTTTACTTTTCTCATTTTTAGTATTACTAAATATAGGTGTCTGGCTTTTAGCTTTTTATTTTTTTTATGGTTACCCCAAACTTCTTGCAATCTGCCTTTTAGCTTATGGCTTTGGGCTCAGACACGCAGTGGACGCAGATCATATTGCCGCAATAGACAATGTAACAAGAAAGTTTATGCAAGAAAAAAGATCTCCTATAAGCGTAGGCTTTTTCTTTTCACTAGGTCATTCTTCAGTAGTGATTATTATGTCATTTTTAGTAGCTCTCGGCACCATTTTTATGAGCGAGCATATTTCAGAATTCCAAAAAATAGGGGGATTGATCGGCGCTTCCGTATCATCTGTTTTTTTACTTTTAATAGCCTTTATAAACCTTATAGTTTTTCTTGATATTTATAAGATTTTTAAAGGATTTAAAAAAAGAGAAGTGTGTAGCGATGAACAACTGGAAGAGCTTTATAATAAAAAAGGAATGTTTGCTAGAATATTCAGACCTCTCTTTAAATTTGTTTCCAGAGGTTGGCATATGTATATTGTTGGTTTTCTATTTGGTTTAGGGTTTGACACAGCCAGCGAAATAGCTCTTCTTGGTATTTCTTCAACGCAAGCAGCTGCAGGACTTTCTATCTGGGTAATAATGATTTACCCTCTTATTTTTATGGCAGGAATGTGTTTGATTGACACTTTGGATGGAGTATTAATGCTTGGAGTTTATGGGTGGGCATTTTTAACTCCTATCAGAAAACTATTCTATAATATGACGATTACTTTAGTTTCTTTTTTAGTGGCATTTTTAATTGGCGGCTTAGAGGCACTTTGTATAATTTCAAACAAGCTTGAGCTTTCAGGAGGAGTCTGGTCTTTTGTAAATAAAATAAATGATAACTTCGGTAACATGGGATTTTTCATTATAGGCATATTTATTCTAAGCTGGTTAATTTCTTTTTTTATTTACAAATACTCAAAGCTGGACACTGCTTAATTTATTTCCTGTCCGGTTGTACCCATTATTAGGCCGGAATGTAAAACACCCTTCTGCTGGCGGAGTTCATCTGCTAATTCCCTTACTTCTGCGGCCACTCCTTTAACCATAATCATTTCAGCACAAATATGTTCAGTAAGATGTACATGCGTAGAAGCAAGTACTATATTATGGTGAGCATGCTGCAATTCAGTGATTTTCTTGCTCAATTCCCTCTTAAAATGGTCATAAATCATAGTTATTGTAGCTACTACTTCAGATGTACTGTTCCACTCTTCAAGGACCAGATTATCTCTTATCATATCGCGGATAAATTCTGACCTGTTTTGATACCCTTTATGAATAACCATCTGTTCAAGCTTATCAAGCAATGTATCTTCTATTGAAAGGCTAACTCTTACTAAATTAGACATTATCACAACCTATTCCTATTAATTTTAAACTCAAAGAAATCTATAGACTTCCACCTTTTAACTATAAGATATAATTATATGTGATAATGTTTTTCATATCAACATATTTATAAAATATTAGCAATTTGTTTTAGTTTTTAAATATACATAATTTATAAGTATTTCTTTCACTTCTTTTCCATAAACCGTGCAGTAGCTTTGACCATAAGCTTACCATCATAAATAATTTCAGACTTCATATAATACAAAGATAGGTTTTTTTCAATTAATTCACCATATAAATCAACTTCTGTTGCACACGGAATTGATTTGGCAAAACGAATATTCATATCAGCTGTAACAGCTTTAATGCCATTATGAAATAGACAGTGAACCATAGCAGAGTCAAGTAATGCACACATTACCCCCCCGTGCAAAATGCCTTCATAACCTTGTAGGATTCTTTTAACTTTGAACTTTGAGTAGACTCTTCCATCCTCTAGAAATTCAAATTTTAAGCCTAGTCCCCATCTGTTGTTTTCGCCGCAAAGGAGGCAATTATAGTGTCCATAAATTTTACTGTTCTCTTTATCATTTGATGAATTTATCATTTAAAATTATTTTTGCATTTAGTTGTTTGCTCTAATATTGCTTTATCTATTTTTATAATCTATGTCTGATAGTTTGTATATATTCATATATTTACTTAAACCTCTCATCTGACAAAATATTTTTAGGGTTCATCCCACTTTCATACCATCCATCTTTTTCTGATGTTATTTCATCAAATTGAGTTATGTATGGCTTTATATCAAGGATCGGAGTGCCATCTAGGATGTCTATTTCATTCAATATAACTCTGTTATTTTGAACAGAGTCTATTTTGACAATAGATAAGCCAATAGCATTAGGTCTTTTGGGGGATCGTGTGGCAAATACTCCTCTAAGGTTATTGTCTAAAAAAGGTTTAACGTGAAGAGTAGCCCCTTTTACTTTATGGAGATGGAAAATAATGTAACAATGAGAAAAACCTTCAAGGTCTTTGAGACCATCAATATATGGCTCAAACATTTCAATATATCCATTCCCTTTAGATATTCCTGCTCCCTGTATTGGCATGTTCTCTATTGTTTTAAACTCTGAAAATACTTTTCCTATATAGTTGAATTCTGGCATATATGTCTCTTTCTGCTGTAATTATACCGGAGGTATTTTTGTTTTTTGTTTATTTGTGAAATTTTAGCCTCAGTTATTTTATGATCTTC
>CAZVCD010000001.1:46665-73455 GCA_964625675.1 uncultured Victivallales bacterium
ATTTTTGTTTTTTGTTTATTTGTGAAATTTTAGCCTCAGTTATTTTATGATCTTCTGAAAATCATTTTGCTATGGGTATAATAGCATAAGCCTCATAGTTTACCTGTAACTTTAAGTTTTCAGCAAATACTGTTTCACTATTAACTGAACAGACTATAGTTTTTATAATATTTTCTGTTAACGTGTTTCTAGTTTTTTATTCTCAGCTTTTTAATTCCTTTTTGTAATTAATATGTTCAATTTTATCATTCGCTTTAACTGTACCAGTAGAAATTACTCTACAAAAAAGTCCTTCATGCAGCATTACTGATTTTCCTATTATACGAAAAATACCCAAATTATCAGTAAAAGGTTCATTTTTACCAATTTGAATTACTTCCAACTCTGCAGTTCCTATTTTAAAATGATCAAAAAGAGAAACATTAGATAAATCTAATCCTATAGTTGTAATATTCTCTGCAAATTCACCGGGTAAAATTTCTTTCCCAACTTCTTTTGAAAATTCATTAATTCGCTCAATCCCTATTAAGCTAACATGTTTATTAGAATCTGCATAGTGTGCATCGCCAGAGATACCTTTGGCCTTAATCTTTATATCTTCTACAGGCTTTTTTATCGTGCCTTTTTCTGTTGATTTATTTACAGAGAAAACCTTGCCATATTGCTTAGTCATTATTCATCCTCCGAGTCCATAGAATTTATTGTTGGCTGCTTTACCAGACTTAGGCTTATGATTCAATGCCAACCTTAGTGCTTTTTTAGCTCCCAGCTCTTTGACAGAAAAAGAAATATCACTAAAAAGGCATGGAAATAACCTGCCATCACTTGTAAGTCGTAATCTATTGCAGTTTTCACAATTACCTCCGTTACCCCCTTCGACCGGCCAAAATTCACCTTTTTCAATATTCATCATTCTAATAAAACGAATTTCAAAACCGTTTTCACCAGCAAACTCAGCCACTTCCTGTGCATCTTTTTCTTTTCGAGATTTTTTAATAACACAATTTAATTTTATAGGATTAAATCCTAATTTTTGAACTGTTTTTAAGCCATCTAAAACATCATCCAATCTATCTGTATTTGTTATTTTCTTATAAGTTCCTGGGTTAATAGAATCCAAACTTACATTTATCCTGCCTATGCCGTTTTTCTTTAAATCTTCAGCATATTCAGATAGAAGAACACCATTCGTTGTCATAGACAAATCTTTTATTCCCTCAATGCCCGATAGCATTGCAACTAATGAAACAATTCCTCGCCGAACAAGGGGTTCCCCTCCCGTTAATCTTACTTTGTCTATACCCATTTCTACTAATTCTGTAGTTATCTTTAAAATTTCTTCGTAAGAAAGAATTTCCTCATGCTTTATTAAGGTAATTCCACTTTTTGGCATGCAGTAATAACAACGCTGATTACAACGATCTGTAACTGAAATTCGTAAATAATTAATTTTTCGGCCAAATCTATCAAGCATCAACTACAGTCCCTTTAAAAGTATTTTTCCATTCTATCAAATGCTTTATTGATCATATCAGCGGAGACACAAAAAGAAAGCCTAAGATGACCTTCTCCAGTTGGTCCGAAAGCAACACCAGGTGTTGTTGATACTTTTGCATCCTTAAGTAAATTTTGACAGAATTCTAATGAGTTTTTCCCACGATCACCCAATATTTTAGGAAACATCAGATACGAACCGTTAGGTTTATTATATTCAAATATAGTGTTAAGATTGTCAAGACGTGTGCACATTAAATTTCTCATTTCCAGATAATGATTTTTAAATTTTTCAATGCAGTTTTGATCTCCCTTTAAAGCCGCAATAGCAGCATATTGTGATACAACAGGTGCACAAATAGTCAAAGGAATATGTGTTTTTTTAATTTGCGGAATAAGCTCTTCATTCGCATGCAAATATCCAACTCTCCATCCGGTCATTGCATAAGTTTTGGTAAAAGTAAAACAGCTGATTACATTTTTTTTCATTTCAGGAATAGAAGCAATACTGAAATGCTTACTATCATCAAACGTAAAATATTCATAAGCTTCATCAGTGATAACCATTAAATCATTATCCAAAGCAATTTCAGCTATTTTTCTGAGCTGCTCTTCCGGAAAAACAGTTCCTGTAGGATTACTTGGATTACAGTACATTATGGCCTTTGTTCTAGAGGTTATGGCATTCTTGATCGCCTGAATATCCAGAGCAAAATTATCTTCTTCTATCAACGGAACAAGAACTGGTTTACCAGAAGCTATTTTAACCTGAGTGATATGTGTTGAATAGGTTGGAGTTGGCATGATTACTTCATCACCAGGATCAATTGTAGCAAAAACACTTGAAGCCAATCCTTCAATTGCTCCGACTGTTACAAGTATTTCTGAAGTATTTGCATTAATACCGTTATCTCGTCTAAGTTTTTTTACTATTTCGTCTCTTAACTCTGGTAAACCTTCGTTCTGAGAATATCCTCCGACCAGTCCGTTATTAATTGCCTGCACTGTGCTATCATTGATATGCCGAGGTGTGCCTGCAGTAGGCTTTGCCCATGATAAAAAAGCAACGTCATCATATTGTTTAGACAGTCTTGTCATTTCGTGAATTGCAGATTTTGCCAATTGATTCACTCGTTCAGCCATTTTCATGTACTTTTCTCCATTTTCTTTAAAAAATAATTATGATTCTGTTATTGATTCATCGACAGTATGCGTTGGTGCTGTAATTCTGGGAAGTTTATTTTGTTTGTAAAGCTCTATCCCTTGTTTTATAGACAAATTTTCTTTCCCTATTTTGTAAATATCAATAAAGTTTTCTTTCAGAGCATAAAATGAAATTTCACCGATCTGATTAGTAAAAAGCATATCTAAATCGTATTCAATTATTACCTTTATAACTTTTATGCCAATATGATGTTTTAGATTCAGAAACTCATTCAGATAAAAATCCTCTATTTCATAGTTATTATCATTTATTTTTAAAACGGCAAAATATGGGGCTCTTCCAAAATGAGCATGTATTTTTGACTCCAATCCGTTTATTTCTGTTACAGGAATAATTGCTTTCATTTCTTTTCGTTGTGAAGGTTCAGCATGGACAAATACTGATTCAACGCTATAGAACTCAGTTCGAATTGATTTTTCAATTTCATCGGAAATAGCATGCGCCTGGTAAATGCTAATTGATGGATTCGTTGTAAATTTTAATTCAATCATCTGAAAAGGCCCGGCTTGCCGAATTTTGCAATCATGAATCATTTCGACTCCCGGTATTTTTACTACTGTCTTTTCAATGTTCTGCTGCAGTTCCGGTTCTAAATTTGCGTCCAGCAAAACCAAAAGAGACTGCCAGGCATTTTCCAGTCCAAGCTTAATAATAAGTAAAGCTATTATTATTATCGTTATTCCTTCAGCATAGGGAATTTGCCAATACAACATTAAAATACCCAAAAGAACAACAACAGAAGAAATAATATCCAGAAACGATTCATGAGCATTCGCAATAAGTGAGTATGAATTTATTTCAACCCCAACCTGTTTTTCTTTTTTGGCAACAAAATATGCGGTAACAATAGAAATTAATGCAACAATTACCGGCAGTAATGGAAATTTAGTCATTGATGGTGTAAAAAACAGTTTTTTCCATCCGTCAAAGCACAGTTCAACTCCAGCCCAGCAAATAAAACCGCCTATAAGCAAAGTAGCAAATGTTTCAGCTTTAAAAAGACCGTAAGGAAAGCGCTTACTTTTCCCCCGTGATGCTAACCATAAACCAAAAGCCGAAGCAAAAATAGCAATTGCGTCTGCTCCGCTATGAAAGGCATCCGCGATTAAAACATCGGAATGAAAAAAATATCCGACAACTCCTTTTAGCACGGCGAGCAAAATAGTAATAACAGTAGCCAAAAGGGCCATTTTCTGGCCTTTTTTTAATTGTGCGATAGGATTATTCATTGTTTTATCTCATCCTAATATAGCGTGATTTATAGTTGATAATGTGTGAATATTTGTGCCTGTTAAGATAAGTCATCAGTAGATGATGTATTAAATTTTCTTGCCATATACCCACCACAATTTGGACAGACTGTCTGAAAACACGGCACACCTCTTTTATGTGGTATAACAGTATTACAACTGGGGCAAATACAGTTTCCATTAATCAGTGATGACTGTCGGCGAGGTGTCCTGCAATTTCTATTCTTTCTTTTTCCAAATCCAAATCCCATATTACTGTTCCTTTAATTTTTTAGAGACTAGAAGCGTTTTATCTAAAGACCTAACAACTATTAACCTGATTATTACTTCATATAAATGTTTTTCCGAATACTCGGCGACACTTACCAAAGTTAAATTTTACTATTTTCTTTATAATTCGTTGTTATTTTTACTGCTTTTAAAAATTTAACATAACACCAGCAGAAATAGGCTTATTTGAAAAATGCGCAGAGAAAACTTCCATGACACAATCCTTAACACAGTGACATGGATACACATTGTCAATGTTGTTTTTTTTGAAATACTCAATTGTTTTTAAGGCAATATCATCCACTTTTTTAAGATGAAATCCGCCAATTACTGCATGCACCTTTTCAATTCCTGTAATTTCTTTTGCATATTCAACAGTATTACAAATACCCGAATGAGCACACCCTGAAATAACAATCAAACCTAAATCTGAGATTATTGCCAATCCTGAGTCATCATTCACAAAATCATCTTTTTTATTTTTAAACCTAAATGGAGTTGATTTTGCTTCAAATGCATTGTTCCTTGGAACTTCACCTATAAAAACAACATTTTCACAAACAGTATATGGTTTTTTTGAAAGTATAAGATTAAAACGTTCCTGTATTTTCTCTAACGAAGTATTAAGCCCAATGTTTAACATTGTCCATTTTCTATACCTTTTAGTGAAACAGTCAGGATGACATATGAGGGTTTTATTCTTGAGAAAAGATAATCCATTTCCATGATCAAAGTGTCCATGACTTAATACAACCACATCAACACTGTCAACGTCAATCCCCAAAGTTTCTGCATTTTTTAGAAAAATATCTGATTGTCCTGTATCAAATAGGATTTTTTTATTTGTATTAGTTGTTATATAAAGCGATAATCCATGCTCATGCAGATATTTACCATCTGATCTGTTATCAGTTAAAACAGTTATTTTTGTCATTTTATTATCTCTATTTAATTTCTAAAAAAAATTATTGACGTTTAGTTTGATAAAATATGCCTCTCTTCTGGCGAACTGATTCAATTTTGCTACTTGCTTCCAAGACATTAAGGTACTTGTTAATTTCATTGATATGAGAGCCTAAAATCTGGGCAAGGTCTGTGGAAGTGCATGGTCTTCTCTGTATTGTTTCTAAGACAGCGTTTTCTATGTCTTCCCTATATGATTTTATCTTCTTCCGTTCAGGAGCAGAAGCTACAATCTCAACATTATCAAGGTTCCAAAAACTTGATATTTTATGTAACTCAGCATTATCAGCTGCGCATAAATCTGTCACAGCCCCCGGCCTATCCAGTGTATTTAGCTGTATTAAGTCAGGCTTTATTTTTTCAAATGCTTTTTTTAACTGAGTTAAATTAGAAATGTTGTCGTTATAACCAGGAAGAATAAACACCTCAAGCCAGATTTTACCTTTATATTCATTTCTGAATTCCTGAAGTCCCCGTATATAAGTATTAATATCAAGTTCCTTAGATGGCATATTGATTTTTTGAAAAGAAGAATTTAATGCGGCATCTAACGATGGCAGTATAAGGTCAGCATCCAGTAATTCAGACCTTAACTGTTTTTGATAAAGCAGAGTTCCATTTGTTAAAACAGCAACTGGAATGTTAGGTTTCTTTGTTTTTATAAATTGTAAAACTTCTCCAATTCGAGAATTAAGAGTAGGTTCACCGGAACCCGAAAAGGTAATATAATCAGGATCATGATTATGGCTAAAGTAGTGACTTAGTTCTTTTACAACACCATCATACGGAACATATTCTTTTCTTTCAACAGTTAAATTTGTTGTAATACCGCATTCACAGTAAACACAGTCTAGCGAACATACTTTATGAGGGACTAAATCAACGCCTAATGAAACTCCTAACCGCCTTGATGGAACCGGACCAAAAAGATATTTATACATAATTATAATTTCCTTAAAGCAAAAGAATTTATTCTACATTTTTGGGAGTAAACCAGGATATCGCGTTTTCAGAACATATTTCCAGACACAACCCGCAAGCATTACACAGTTCATATTTGAAAATTATTTCCTTAGGATGACACGGCACTTCCATAGTTAAACAATATTTTATGCACTTGGCACAGCAGTTATTAAACGATACACTTATTGCTTGGCTTGGACAGATTTCAATACATTTTTTGCATTTTCTGCACTTTGTAAAATCAATTACCGGTATTTTTTTAATTTTCATAATTAGCCATTATATCCTTCTGAGTGTAATTTTCAATTTCTGAACATTTATCATCAAGACACTGATGTATTATATTAAATATACCTGTTATTTTTTCTGTTTTAGGCAAGTATGTTCTGATAATTTCAATATACCGTCTTGATTTAACATTATGGTAAGTTGCAGAAAAATTTATATCAAAAATCCAGCCGATCTGAAGTAGTTTAAAGTCATTTAATGTATTAACATCCTTAATATTTACTATTTTTTTATTTAATAGGCTTTTACATACATCCTCTGAAATATCGGATGTATTCGGAAGGTCAAGTTCTATTGTTTTATTTTGTTTACCATTTTGCTGCTTCATATAATATTCAGTAACGACTCTGTATATATCCAGTTTATCGGCATCTCTAAGAAGTTTGGTAAAAAAAATACATTCATCTGTTTCGTTATCAGGAAGATATGCGCGATTATGATATTTTACAGCTTTAAGTATCAGGTTTTTCGCTGATTCGCTCAAATCATCAAGAACTCTATTCTTTTTTAATATTTTAAGACCAAGTTCTGCATGATTAACAGATTTGTTATCAGCAAATGTTCTATAGATTTTATACTGTTCAAATCTACCGATATCATGTAGTAGAGCAATGATTTCAGCTAGATTTAATTTATTTTTTTCAAGCTTCAATGAACGCCCTATCTCTAAAATTTCTTTGCAGACCTGAGCTGTATGATGTTCTTTTAAAACAATATTATCAAACAATTCCATATCATCATTTTTAAATGATGACACATACTTATGAAACCACTCTTTAATTTCATTAAGGTTGTCTTTATCTATTTCTATCATTGCTTAAATTAAACTTATTTTTATTGTTTTTGATCTATATGTGAAATTTTTATTTTCAATTATTTTTACACTTTTACAAAAATCATTTCGCTATAAGTATATTAAAAAATTAAATATTTTTAACGGAAGCCTTGAGGATGTTTTTCATATAGACTTCAGACTCGCTGCCCGGCACTATTCTTGTTTCAGGGAATAACCCTGCCTTTAAAGCTTCTTCGCAATACCAGTGCGGTGCAAACAAATCATGATGACGATAATAGTTCATAGCAATACATGAAGCCAGACAGTTATTTTTCATTATACAATCTTTACAAATTCCCTTAAGCTTTTTAGGAAGGTATTGACGTATTTCATTAAGCACTTCTGTGTTGTTCCATACATCGGCAAGTTTATCTTTTTCAGCATGTCCAAATAAAAGTTCCGGAACTGTTTCGCCGATACCACAAAGTGCATATTTCCCGCTTCCCAAAACTCCTATAATACTGAATATCCCGCATCGGCCAGATGATTTTGTGAAAATTTTACTCAACGGTCTAAATGCAGTTGGATGAGAATAAACAACCCTAAGCTTAGTTGAAGGTTCAAGTGTATTTTCCACCCAGTGACCTAAATCAATAAGTTCCTTAATGGACAAAGTTTCACCCTCATCATGCATTTGTTCTCCTCTGGCAGTAGGAGTAACAATATTAAACTTAACTGATTCGACATTTTCTATTTCAGCCATTCTGACAACAGCTTCCATCTGATCTACATTCTTTCGCATAATAGACATTATTATCTGTGGGCGTATACCTGCACTAATAAGGTTTCGCACACTATTCCATGAAGCATCAAAGCAACCTGGTACTCCACGTACCCATTCATGGGTTTCAGCATTAGCCCCATCAATGCTTACAGAAACAAAAGGATTTTTACATTTCAGAATCTTATTAATAATCTCAGGGGTACATTTTACACCATTAGTTTCAATGGTAACTCGCAGATTTTCTCCGCTTAGATAATCAAGAACTTTATTAATATCAGGATGTATTAAAGGCTCTCCTCCAGTAAGTTTTACGCTTTGTAAACCAAGTTTTTTTCCCTGCCTTATAATATCTTTAAATAATTCAAAATCTATCGAAGGCCAATTTGATTCTTCGTTTTGATATTTTGGAGCAATCCAACAATGTCGACATTTTAGATTACAACCTTCTGTCATATAGAAATAAATTGAGCCTAAAAAATACCCACACTCCGGCACAGAAATCTGTTGTTCTTTTTTGTTCTTCATGTATATATTAACTTTTTTAATTATTAGTCTTCTCTCGTAATTATAACAAGGGGGGAAAAGGTTTATTCAGCATTCTACTATATTACCTTTTAGACATTACCCTTCATAACAGCATCCGGTAATATACCTCCAGCCTGAATGAATGTTCTGAGGCATGCATCGGGAGATGGTTTGTTTTCATCGCCGGTTAGTGTATATGCTAATGCGGGACATCCACCCCTACAATATGGAATATATTCACATCCTTTACAAAAATCAAAATCTCCCAGAGGTATGTCACGCCGACCTCTAAGCCTTTTCAACTCAGGGTGATTTGTCCATGTTTCTCGCAAGTTATCATGGTTAATACGTCCAAGATTAATATGGCTTAATTGGCTACATGGACTCATTACTCCATTGGCAGCAACAGACATTTTGCTAAAAACGCCTCCACAGCTTACGAGATAGCCACATCCGGGAATTTTATCTCTTTTATTTTTTCTGTATTCTTCCATTTTTGCCCAATGTTCTGCACTTGCCTGTGGGCCAGCTTGTGCTCCAATCCTATTATTGTACTTTTTATTAAGCTCCAATAACTTTACCATAGCTTCAGAATATTCTTCTACACTTAACTGTACATCTGCTTCATTCTGTCGGCATAATCCCATATATGAAGCTGAATTTGTTGAGAAAGAAGACAGACCTATATCATCTAAGAGTAATTCAGCAACTCTATCTAAAGTTTTTAGATTATGCTTGTGTATAGTAACACGAACTGTTGCAGGCATTTTATGCTTGATTAAGCATTTAAGTCCATTTAAAGCTTTTTCAAAAGAGCCTTGTCCACGGCAGACATCATGGGATTCCGGGCCAGGGCCATCTATTGAAACTTGAAAACTATTACACCTTCCGGTAGATTTTAGGAATTCAACAAGGTCATCGTTTATTAAAGTTCCATTGCTCAGCACAGAAAATCTCATTTTATTTTTGACAACACCTCTAACCAGTTCCTTAAAATCTTTCCTATATAAAGGTTCTCCGCCGGAAAAGCATACATCGAGTACGGCACAATCATTTAATTCTTCAAAAAATTGAAGCCACTCTTCTGTAGGAAGATCTGTACCTAGGTCAGCTCCGCTGGAAAAATGAGAACAGTACGAACAACGAAGATTACATTGGTTTGTAATATTTAAATCTACTGATTTAGGGGTTTTCATCACTTTCATTTAAAATTACTCCACTTTATGAAATATACGTCTATGTAGTATATTAAGTTTTTAGCCGATTCAAAACTATTCTTAATTAGAATTAATCTGAACAATGTTTTTTTATGCAGTTTAGCAAGTCAGCTAACTGAGATGAATTTATTTTATAATAAACAGTTCTTCCTTTCCTCTCACTATTTAGAAGACCATGATTTTTCAACAGCCTTAGATGTTCGCATGCCTGATTTGGGGCAACTTCGCACAATTCAGCAATTTTATAAACAGGAAATAGACCTATTGAAAGTATTTCAACAATTCTAATCCTTACGGGGTGTGCTAGCAACTTCAAACATTCAGATGTTTTAGTTACATAACTGTAATCCATCAGTTCTATTTTTTTGTGGGAAGAGTCCAAGTTCTATTTCTCCCTATTATACGGCCAGGCCATTATTCCGCCTTCCATAACTTTTACATTTTTCCAACCATTCGCCTGCAGAACAAGCGCTGCTTCATAACCACGCAATGATATTTTACAGTAGCAGACAACTTCCTTTTCCTTATTTTCTGGCAATTCATTCAGACGTTTACGCAATGTTCCTAACGGTATTAAAGCTTCACCAACGCCGAGACGCATTTCTTTATATTCATCGGGGCCACGAGCATCAAGTAGAAATGGTTTATCAGAACTCTTAAGCTTTTCTCGGACTTCTTTGGAGGAAATACCGATCATTCTACATTTTAGCTTATTTTGTATAATATGTGCAGAGGCAATGAAATGATCTATTGCCAAAGAAAAAGGCGGTGCATATGGTAGATCAGAGTTAACTAACTCATCAACTGTAAGTTTTCCATGAATAGCCATTGCTGCAGTTGCAATCTGTTTGCTCACATCACCTGGACCTACACACTGATATCCAATAAGTTTTTTAGTCTTTTTCTCAACAACCATCTTACTTACAAGAAGTACTCCACCCATAAAACCGGGTTTATCAGGACTGGCATTTATTACTGTTTCGATATCTGTATACCCAAGTTTTTTGGCTGAAGTTTCGGAAAGACCAGTTGAACCGGCAGTAAAATCAAAAATTTTACAAATACTTGTTTGTATTGTTCCGGGAAAAGTTACTGTATTACCATTTATTACATTTTCACCCGCAATACGCCCCTGTAAATTAGCGAGGTCGCCCAGTGGAGCATAAACTTTTTTATTTGTTATAATATTATTAATTTCCACACAGTCTCCGGCTGCATAAATATCCGGATCAGATGTCTGCATAAATTTATTTACACAAATACCTCCTAATTTACCTATTTGCAGACCGGCATGAGCTGCAAGTTTTGAGTTTGGCTGCACTCCAATGGAAACAACTGCCAATTCACAGGGTAGCTCTGTACCGTTTTGCAGTTTTACAGATGTCAGTTTATTATCATTTCCTAGAAATGCCGCCACACCATTACCTGTAATAACGTTAACTGATTTTGAATATATATGATTCTCCACCAATTTAGCAAGTTCCGGGTCAAGAAATGTAAGAAGCTGAGGCAAAAGCTCAATAACAGTAACCTCAATGCCGGCAAGCTGCAAAGCTTCACATGTTTCAATGCCGATGAGACCTCCTCCAACAATAACAGCTCTTTTAATTTTTTTCTCATCTCGTATTTTTCGCAGATAATCAGCATCACGCATTGATTGAAGTGTAGTAATTCCGTCTAAATCAATTCCCTGTACCGGTGGAAGTTTCGGCTTTGAGCCTGTACAGATAATAAGCTTATCGTAATCAAACGTTTCGTTTGTACCGCTTTTTAGATTTTTACATATTACTCTATGCTTTTCCCTATCTATTTCCGTAACTTCAGTTCCGGTAAACGCATTAATTGCTTTAGCATTTTGGAAAAAATCAGGATTCCTGATTACACCTGTTGGGGTACAAACAAGCATATTCCTGTCATCAAAAAGACCCCCGACGTAATATGGATATCCACAGGAGGCCATAGATAAGTCTGGGCTTTTCTGTAAAATAGTTATCTCCGCCTTCTGGTCAAGCCTTCTTGCTTTTGCCGCCGTTTTGGGGCCAGCAGCCGAACCGCCAATAATAATAATTTTTTTAGTTTTCATAATTTTCTCGATATTTAAACCTATAATCGGCTGTAGAAAAAAATAATAATTTTTTCTACAATACTAGATTGATAATTAAGAGGTTAAGAGCAAAATCCTATGCACTAAATTTACTCTTAAAATCTTATATGGTAACCACGCTCCCTGCGCAGCAATGGAAAAAACGATCTTTTAATTCCTGATGAAGCATTGAACTTTTAGGAAGCCCGGTACAATGAGAAACGCCAATTTTATCGATGCTGTATTCATTGATTTTATCGACAGTAAACTGAAATCTTTTTTCATTTGCCGGAGCAAGATGCGTACCGCCTATAACCATATGTATTTTATTCTTATTTAAAGTTTTACATGCATAATCCAATATATTAATCATCCCGGAATGAGCACATCCCAGTATAAAGACTAGGCCTTTAGGTGTATCCAACACTATTGAAACATCATCTTTTATCGGATCCGGTTTTATAATCTCGTTTGTATTTAGTTTAAGATACATACTCTCATCAGGCTTTTCGTATTCATTTAATAATGGAATTTCTCCGGTAAAATACATGTTAGGGGCAATTTCTGTAAAATGTGTTTTTAAATTAAAGTTTGCCCCATATTCTTCCAACTCTTCCCTTGTAAACGGAATTCCTACTGGATATGTATTATCGTTGATATCCCAATAACGCTCAGCAAATATTCCGGGATGGGCATGTATCTTTTTTCTCCCTGTTAAATTTAAAACACTTTTTAAGCCGCCTGTATGGTCATAATGTCCATGGCTTAATATAATTGATTCTACAGATGTCAGGTCTTTCTTTAATACATCCGCGTTATTTAAAATTCCCAACCCCTGTCCAGTATCAAATAGATAATTGCCATTTTTTGTCTCTATATAACATGCAAATCCATGCTCTCCAATTATTTTAAATGGTAATATCGCTGAATTTTCACATAAAATTGTTATTTTTGTATCCATAGCCTGTATCTTTTTTTTAAATTATATCTTATAAATTACAGAATTTATATTCATTCCTGCACCGACAGAGGTAAAAACAACAATATCGCCTTTTTTATAGTCATGACCTGATAATTTTCCTTTATGCAGAAGATCAAGCAGGGTAGGAACAGTTGCGACGGAACTATTACCTAAGTAAGAAATAGTCATAGGCATTATATTAGCGGGTATATTATTCTCGCCGTATAATCTGAATAAGCGTTTTAATATGGCTTCATCCATTTTCTCATTTGCCTGATGAATAAGAACTTTGCTTATATCTTTCAAAGTCAATCCTGCTTTTTCAATACTTTCTTTTACAACAAGCGGAACAGTTTTTAAAGCATATTGATATAGCTTATGTCCATGCATTTTAAGAAAGCGTTCACTGCCAACGTAGTCAGGGTTATATGATTTACCCATCCAAAGCATATATGCATGTTCAAGAGTGTCAGACCTAGTAGAATGAGATAATATACCAATAGGCTCACTGCCTGATACAGATTCGATTATTGTAGCACCAGCTCCATCTGCAAAAAGCATACAGTCCATATCATGGGGATCTGTAATTCGCGAAAGAGTTTCCGCCCCTATAACAAGAGCTCTTTTTGCATCACCTGATTTAAGAAAATAATCAGCCTGTATCATTCCCTGCAGCCAGCCAGGACAACCAAACGGAAGGTCATAACAAACAGTCTTGGGATTTTTAATTTTTAATTTATGTTTAACTCTAGCCGCTAAAGACGGTAGAATATCAATTCTTCTATTATCTGCAGGAACGTCACCAAAATTATGAGCAACAATTATATAGTCAAGAGTTTCTTTGTCTATATTTGATGACTCAAGTGCATTAACTGCAGCAAAAGAGGCAATGTCAGACGTTACGAGATTATCAGTAACATATCGTCGCTCCTGAATATTAGTTATCTCTTCAAATTTTGCTATAGTTTCTTTTGTGGTTTTATGAAACTTTTCACCCTCTGGAGTATAAAATTCATGAGTATAAAAATATTCATTTGAAATTTTTTTCTCTGGTATATAACTACCAGTTCCTACAATAATAGAATACATATTTTTCATCCTATGAAGAGATTTTTACTGCTAGTTCCGCCACCCGTCTTCCGGTATTCTTTACGGTTTCCAGTCCAAACGCATCTTCACTAATCCCAGTATTTGAATTGCTGTGAAGTGTCGCGCCAAAATGGGCCATAGGAGCTCCGTCGCTGACACAAGCCATATCTTGGCAAAACATTGCAGACTGAACACCCTGTATGGCTAATTCCTGTCCTCCATTTCTAACTCCACCAACAGCTATTACACCGCCAACCCTGTTTTTAAACCTCCAGCCGTTACGGCGAAACATAACACATCGTTCAAGGAATGCTTTACAATGTGCCGCCATTGAACTAAAATAAACAGGTGTGGAAATAATCATTCCCACAACTTCAGGGTCTTCTAAAATTGGGATTAAAGCGTTAAAGTCATCATCAATGCTGCATTTTAATTCTTTTGCACATTGTCCGCAGGCTTTGCACGGCATGATTGTTTTTCCACCTAAATCAATAAGTTTAGTTTTAATTTGCGGTTCCTGCTCAGAACAGGCTGCGAGAGCCACTTCCAGCGCTTTATAGGAACTTTGTCCTTTTCTCGGACTGCAGCTAACTCCTAATATTTTCATTTTTAAATTTCCTTATTTATTATTTTTGGCATATTAATTTAGCTTTTTTACTATGACAAACAACAAAACTTCCGGTTTTAAACCCTATATCACGGCCTATGACCGGGCACTTTATCATTAGTAAAAATATAATATTTTGTTCAAGAGAACTCATTGTTTCATAATTTCCCTGACCTTTAGATATAATTAGATCTGCTTTATAAAATAATTCTCTAAACTCTGGAGAACAGTATTTCAATACTGTTCCCGGCAGTAAAACTGAACCATTGCTAACAACCGTAAGCATATCAGTCAGGCCTACCATTTCTGCATCTTCCATTAATACATCATTTAAAACAGCTTCTCCCCTGACTACATAAGTAATTTTTTCTAATGGAAGTTGTTCAAGGAATAACTTGTCAAAAACTATTTCGCCAGTATTATCACCGATATAAAGAATTTTTTTGGCCTTTTTTACTTCATGTTTTAAGACTTTTGAACTGATCTCTTTAGAAGCTAATACTTTTTCAATCTCTGCATGTATGAGCTTATCAGAAAAATCATGCTTTGCACCAAAATCAATAATATTACCCGCTATCGCTAGACGCATTGCTGTATCAAATGGGTCTTCTGAATTTGAAATTATAGCGGATAGCTCATCATACATATCCAAAATATATTTATTAGATTTTTTTTTCGCATCTGCGTAATAGTCAATTTTTCCATTATAGGTTTCAATTATCTCAAAAACTTTTTGCACCATTTCCGGAGGAGATAGGGAAAAATCAGTGTCCCCAAGCTTATGCAGTACTTTTTTAAGTATTACCTCATGGTGAAGCGGATCAATCGCATCCAATGCATGCACAGTCTGTTTGAGAAAACAGGGTATACATTCATAATATGTTTTCATATAACTCAACTTCTTTAAAATATTAAAATGAATATCATCAGCCTTAAAAGGTTGAGGATATTCAAAAGTGTTCGGTGCGCTTGCGTATCATTCCCGCGCGTATAACCCTTGCTAGGTCTAATTAAATACCTGTTATTAATGATCGCAGGCGTTATTGCCGGTTACCAGTGTCTTGTCAATATAAGAAGTTACAATATCTTCAGGTTTACTGGCAGTAGCCCCTACTACAACTTTAATATTATTAGCAGTAAAAAGTTCTTGAGCCCGCATCCCCATTCCGCCTGCAATAATAACATTAGCTCCAATTTCACCAAGCCATTTTGGTAAGACACCAGGCTCATGTGCTGGGGGAACTTCCGTTGTAACTGAAATAATTTTTCCAGTTGTAGAGTCTACGTCTATTAATGTGAAAACTTCACAATGACCAAAATGCATACAAAGTTCACCATTTATTGTTGGAATTGCAAATTTCATTTCTTATTCTCCTTGTTCTGTTTTAGAATTAATTGTATTATTTTATTAAAAGCATTAACTGCTTGTGAATTATCATGATAACATACAAAAGGTTTGCCGGAATCTCCATTTACTACTATTTGTGGATCAATTGGAATTTCACCTAAAAAGGAAATTTCCATTTCATCAGCCATTTTTTTAGCGCCTCCGTGACTAAAAATATGAGTCAATTCACCACATTTAGGACAAATAAAACCGCTCATGTTCTCAATAACACCCAAAATTGGCAAATTTAGTTTTCTGCAGAAATTAACAGATTTTTTTACATCTGCAATAGCGACATCTTGTGGTGTTGTAACTATAACTGCGCCATCAGGTTTTTCGATCAATTGACATATTGAGAGCGGTTCGTCTCCTGTTCCAGGTGGTAAATCAAAAATTAAATAATCAAGTTCTCCCCAGTCTACATCTTTCAAAAACTGTTTTATAAGCCCATATTTTCTAGGTCCACGCCAAATTAAGGCATCATCCTGGTTCTCCAGAAAAAATCCTACAGACATAACTTTCAGCTTACTATTATGCACAATAGGCATAATTGAATTATTAGAGTCAACTGTAAGATTAGCTTTTTCTAAATTAAGTAGTTTTGGAACACTCGGCCCGTGAATATCAACATCAACCAAACCGACTCTTTCTCCACTCAGGGCTAGCGACATTGCAAGATTAACTGCAACAGTACTTTTCCCTACACCTCCTTTACCTGAAAGGACCAATATTTTATTTTTTATCTTACACATGCGCTTCTGCAGCATCTGTCTATCTAAAAAATCCTGTTCTGATTCATTCATTCTTTTGTTCTGCGCTGAACAAGTTAAATCATCACAGGTTTTACATGTTGAGTCACTCATTAGAATCTTCCTCTTAATTATACTTGATCATTGTTTTTTTGCAATAAATACTCTGCTATTGCTTTGTGTAATGTACTTACGGCCAAAATTGTACAATGGTAATGATGTTCAGGCAAATTACTAACAATAGAGAGTATCTGCTTTGGGTTTATACTCAATGCATCTATAATATTTTTACCTTCAGCTTCGCATGCAACAGCATTTCCACACAGTATTGTGAAATAACATCCTGTAGTAAGAAATTTTATTGAATTTATAATATCATTTTCTATAAGTAGATAAAACTTCATTTCATCACCACAGGAACCTTTAATACTGCTTTGAGCTGTTGGTTTATCAAAGGTACCTACCTTTGAATATATATCTGTAGGTGTTTTTATATCGTTATATCCATTCATTACTTTAGTACACCTTAAATGTTTAGTTCGTATTATTTAGCAAAGCGACCTGTATTTTTTCTATTTCCTTGTATGCGGTGCCCTTTCCATACTCTATAATAGTTTTGCCCGCTACAAGAGCATCGTTTATAGCTCTGTCAAAAGGAATCTCAGCAATTACTTCTACACCGAATGATGCAGATGTTTCTTTTATTTTAGCAGACATTTCAATATTCAGATCCGCCTTATTAATTACGACCATTGCATGTATTTTAAAATGTTTGACTAACTCTAAAATACGTGTCATATCATGAACTCCTGACACAGTTGGTTCAGTAATAATCAATGCTATATCTACTCCTGTAACAGATGCAATAACAGGACATCCTGTCCCTGGAGGGCCATCACCAAAAATCCATCCCTTTCCAGTTTTATCTGCTAATTTTGCTGCATTAGTTCTAACAATAGAAACAAGTTTTCCTGTATTTTCTTCTGCAATGCCAAGCCTGGCATGTACCATTTGCCCATGCTCAGTATTTGATAAGAACCAGTCTCCATTAATTTTTTTCGCTTCAGAGATAGCATTGTCCTGACATGCAAGCAAACACAATCCACATCCTTCACATTTGAACTCATTTATTTTAAATTTGTTGTCAAATGCACTTATAGCACCAAAACGGCATAATTCAGCACACCTGCCGCATCCTGAACAGGCTTCAAAATTTATTGTAGCAACATTACTTCCGGAAAATTCATGCTTTTCAATAACGTCAGGTTTCAATAGTAAATGAAGATCCGCCGCATCTACATCGCAGTCAGCAAAAACTTTGTTGTTGTCTGTTTCATTTCCTGCTAAAACAGAAAGAGCAGCACTTATTGTTGTCTTTCCTGTTCCGCCTTTTCCACTTACAATCATTATTTCTTTGGATATAACAGATGAATTGCTGTTATCTTTTTCGGGGACAGTTTTATGCGAATCAGAGCAAACCATCTCATCCAAAACCGGAAGAGAATACTGCTTAAAAGGGTTTTTACTTAGCTTCAGAATATTTGTATAAATTTTTATGATTTCATTTTTCACCCTAGGAAATGCATGTACTAAAAGATCCCCTTTTGAATATGCTTCCGCATATCTTCTATCAAAAGGTATCCTGCCTAAAACTGGAATCTTATGTTTCTCTAAAAGGTTTAATATTAGAGGATCATTACCGTCGGAACGGTTAATTACGACTCCTGTCGGTATTTTCATTTTATTGGTTAATTCCAAAGCTAACTTTAGATCATGTAAACCAAATGGGGTCGGCTCTGTAACCAATACAGCAACATCTGTTTCTTCAAACGCAGCTACAACCGAACACCCAGTACCCGGTGGGGCATCAATTATATTAAATGCCTTTTCAGAAATATGATTTTTCACTGCTTTAACCATTGATGGTGCAGCAGTTTCTCCAATATTTAATAACCCATGCGCAAAAAACGGGTTCTGCTGTGGTGAAGTATTAAAAACTTTTCCAACAGGGTGTTCTTCTTCAGTAATTGCACCATTTGGACAAATAAATGTGCATGCCCCGCATGAATGGCATAAATCTTTAAAAATTAATATTTTCTTAAAAATTATTGCTATAGAATTATACCGGCAAACCTCTTTGCACTTACCGCAACCTATACATTTTTCTGCATTCCATACAGGTTTTTTTTCTGTTACATCTTGAACTACCGAAAAGTCTGCATTAATAAATAGATTATCATTTGGAGCCTCAACATCACAGTCAAGAAGCCTCACATTCTCTTCCACCATAACATCACTTGTTAAGTATTCACATAAATTTACGGCCAGAGTTGTTTTCCCTGTTCCGCCTTTTCCACTGGCTATTGTAACAATCACTATAAAGTCCTATTTGTTAAAAGTTGCTCTATGATAAAATTCGAATTATGCCTTATCTTAGGCCCAATGTCCTTCAACATCAGCAGAACAAGCTATTTTTAATTTATCATTTTTAAAGCCGTTTATTGCATCCTGAACAGTTCCTTTAGCACCTGTTGCAATTTTTATATTTCCTGTAGTCAAAACATGAAATGCTTTGGGGCCGCAATGCCCGGTTATTACTACTTCTGCACCAGTTTCAATAACGTTCTGTGCAGCCTGTATGCCAGCACCTTGTGCTGCGTTAAGATTTTGAGAATTATTTTTTACTGAAAATTTACCTGTATCTGTATCAAAAATAATAAAATTCTTTGCCCTGCCAAAACGGGGATCTACTGCAGAATCCAATGTATTTCCTTGAGCTGTAATTACAATTTTCATAATATATAACCTTTGTTTTTCTTTTCTTTATTGTATTAATTTTATCATAAAAGACTTGACTATTTGGTATATAATCTTTATAGTCAAGTCTTTTGGGTTTTATAGTCTTTTAATCACTATCAATTTCAGTTAGTCTTTTTTTTACTGAATTAATTTCTTGTTCTAAATTCCTAAGTTCATTTTCCAGGTATTGTTTTTTATCAACCTGTGGTGTGCTTATGTTTGCAGGAAAGTTTCCTCCTGCGTTATATCTATTTCTAAAGCCCCCTCCAAAACCTCTTCCTCTGCCACAATAAGCACCTCTACCCGCATTGGAAAATCTGTTCCGGTTTTGATAATACATATCTTCCTGTACTACGCAGTTACCAAATCCTCCTCCTGTCATTGCTCCCTGACCCAATGGACCTGTTCTATCTCTTCCTGGCATAATAACCTCCTTCAGAGTTAGTCTCTTATTAATTTAGTTCCGCACTTAGGACAACTTCGTTCACTGCACGGCTGTCCAGCAACATGAGCGATTTTATAGCTACATTTTGGGCAAAAACATTCTCCGGCCGGTCCTGCTGCAAGTGGTCCGCCCATTCTGCCCTTGCCGCCTTGTCTTCTACCCGCACCTGCTATTGGTCCTTGGCCTAATGGTCCTGTTCCGTCTTTTCCGGGCATAATAATCCTCCAGTACTCTCATTTTTTTGTCATTTTATTCTTGCATTTTGGACATAATTTATTTGCACATGGTTCAGATGCAATATAGGACATTTTATAACCACATGAAGGACATATGCAATTTT
Source organism: uncultured Victivallales bacterium (assembly GCA_964625675.1). Classification (GTDB taxonomy): domain Bacteria; phylum Verrucomicrobiota; class Lentisphaeria; order Victivallales; family GWF2-38-69. The sequence continues at coordinate 66,880 of CAZVCD010000001.1, forward strand.
CGGATGATCCTTTAAAAAAAGGTCCTCCCATTTTTGCTCTGCCTCCTTTTCCTCTATTGACATTACCAATTGGTCCTATACTCATATGTCCTGTTCCGTCTTTCTCTGGCATAATAACCTCCTTTGAAATATTTGATTTTTTTACATCAAGTCAAGTTGAACTTTTTCCTCTACAACGCGACTGTTGCCTATTTTTGCATCTTTTTTGTTTTCCGCATCCTGGCATTGCAAAATCTCCTCCATTAAAGTTACCTGATAGCCATGCCTGAAGAATCTCCTGTACATCACCCGAAATGAATGATGTAACACTAATTTCATACATATCTAAAAAATATTTTACTTCCTCTGATACAGCGCCACAAATTAAAGTATCTACACCTAGCTGTTGCAATTTTTCAGTTTTTCCCAAAATTGAGTTAGAAGGTAGTTTTTCTAAACTCTGTTTGACTATTTTTATTCCCTGTACTTCAACAAGTAATAACTGCACTGCCACATCAAATACAGGTGCAATTCGGTCATTCCAGACTGATAAAACTATAATCATTAATTTAACTCCTTTTGTTCTAAATTTAGTTATAGCAATAACCATGCCACATTTTAATAAAAGAAAATGATTTGGAAGTAACATGTACGTTAATAGAGTGTTGTGGTGTTTATGGTTTTTATTTACCCTTGCTATATAGTAGCAATAATAGTACTATTTTGAAACTTATAGTAGCCATATTGCCACCTATTTGGAAGATTATATAAAACGCCCGTCTTTGTTTGGCAGATCAATTTTCAGCAGTTTGATTTTTCTATAAAGAGTTGTTTTATGAATATTCAGTTCTCTTGCAGCGGCAGTTCTATTGAAACGATTGCGTTTTAATGCATTAAGGATTGCCTGTTTTTCGGATATACGTTTAACTGTCATCATATCAGTAGATCTATCAACAGATACACCGCATCCAGTAATTGCTTCAGGCAAATTATCGGTATTAATCAACCTTCCAGAGCAAAGAACAAAAGCATGTTCTATAATATTTTCTAATTCACGTATATTGCCTGGCCAGTCATATCCCATAAGAATAGAGAGTACTTCTGTGCTTACACCTTCAATCGCTTTCATTTGAAGATGATTAAATTTGTCTATAAAATGATTTATTAATAGCGGGATATCCTCTTTTCTCTGCCGAAGAAGCGGCAAGTCTATTCTGATAACATTTATTCTGTAAAATAAGTCTTCACGAAATTTTCCCTGCTTTACTAATTCAGGCAGATTTTTGTTACTCGCAGAAATTATTCGTGCTTCTGAATACTCTGTTTTAGTACTTCCAAGCGGCTCATAGTTGCGTTCTTGCAGAACCCTGAGAAGGCGTATTTGAAGCGCAGGAGTAATTTCTCCTATTTCATCCAAGAACAATGTACCATTTTCAGCAAGAGCAAAACGGCCTTTTTTATCCTGAACTGCTCCGGTAAATGCACCTTTTTTATAGCCGAATAGTTCTGATTCTAAAAGCGTATCAGGCAATGCACCGCAATTAACAGCTATAAATGGTTTGCTAGCTCTATCACTCAAATTATGAATAGTTTTAGCTAGCAGTTCTTTGCCGGTTCCCGTCTCACCCTGAATCAATATAGTGCTTGAACTTGAAGCTACTGCAGAAACAAGCTCAAATACTTTACGCATAGAGGAACTGTGGCTGACTAAACTTCCTACGCTAAAGCGTTCATGAAGTTCGTTGCGAAGTGCTTCGACTTCAGTTAGGTCACGAAAAGTTTCAACTCCACCTTTTATCGTACCATTTTTCTCTCGTAAAACTGCCGTTGAAATACTTATTGGAATACGTTTACCTTTGTCGTTGATAATATAGCAAGGCTTATTAATTATTGAATTTTCTGTTTCAATTGTAGATCTCAATGCACAGTTATCTCCGCATAGGGTAGATCTAAAAACCTCTGAGCAAGGTTTTCCAATAGCATCTTTTCTGCTGATGCCTGTAATTTCTTCTGCAGCCCTGTTAAAAGAAGAAATGGTCCAATTGCTACTGTCAACAGTAAAAACACCATCGGAAATACTTTCCAGTATTACATCCGTAGAAGTATCTGAAGAGATTTTTTTTAAACGCTGATTTGACATTATTCTATTCTAACTGGTAAAATTATTATAACATAAAGCATATAGTACTACTTTTGCTACTATAGTAACATATAGCAATAAAACAAGCTTACTCTACAAGATTTATCATGTCATTAAATAAATATCCTAAGATAATTTCTTATTTCCAATTTTCAGTTTTTCGACAAATGAATATAAGAAAATTAATCCAAATAATATAGCAAAAGGAATCAGTGTAACAAAGGAAAAGGCTTTAATTCCACCAATTTTACCGAATAATACTCCTGTAATTTTAGAGCATATAGACACTTCAAGGGCTCCTACAATTATTATAATACTTGTCATTATAGCGTGTTTATTCTTGGGAAGTCTTGTTAAAATAACAGAACACATTGTTGGTAGCATAGGCCCTATAAAGAAACCTACTGCCGGAAGCAGAAATGATGAAAACGGTGCCTCAAATATACTTTTTGCTCCTTCACCTTCTCCAGGTATAACAGTCATAAGAACATATCCAACCATGACAAAAGATATTACAAGATATACAAGAAAAAGAGGTTTCCATGAAACTTTCCTCAGTATAATAGAACCAAATATTCTACCAGCGCCAAATGAGAAGGTTAAAATACTTGCCATTTGAATACTAACGTAATCAGGCAGTTTCATTACTTTAGCATTGAACTGAGGCAACCAACTCCCCATCCCCTGCTCTACAGATTCTACCATCCCCATCATAATAAGAAAAATAATAACAGTAGGCAGGATTATTAGCTTGAAAAATTCACCAAATCCGGAAGATTTCCCCTCCCCTTTAATGGACAATTCGCTATCATCAATCCTGGTAAAAAACCAGATTACTGCAACAATAAATGAGAAAAAACAAAACACATAAAAAATTAAGAGCCAGTTTCCAGTTTTAATAAAATAAGAAAAGAGCAGCATTCCCAGTGAGCCGGTTAGCATATAAAGACCTTCAACAAGATTTATAAAACTAGCGTGCTCTTTTCTATTATTCGTAACAAGTGATGTATAGGAATAAACGAATAACTTTCCAACAGTAAAAAAAATTCCCATTAAAATAAGGTAAACTCTTATTGTCCAAATCGAGTTAACAAGTGGAACAAAAAAACAGTAAACACAGATCATCACAAGAGCTAAGATAAAAGATTTTCTTAAACCCAGTTTAAAAACAATAAAAATAATTATAAATGAAAAAATAACCTTGGAAATTTGGTAATATGATTCAAGCGAACCTGCAGAACTGTAGGAAATTTTATAATAGTTAACTCCCTGCATCACGAAAACGGAAAGACCGCATATCAGTAAACTAACGAGCATGTAGGTTAAAATCAGTTTGATCTTTACAATAAATTGGGTTCTCTGTGAAATCATTTTTTCTCCTATGTTAGCAATTAATAACTCATCTGTTTATTTAAATATATAGTTGAGCCTACAACACTAGTTTGCTATAAACAAACATGCCGCAAGCGATACCGTATAGTGGCAACCTAATGGTGAAAGGTTTTAGAAAAAAGAAATTTGTATTTTACAGATTTCCGTGACAAGGAAATCTTGATATTGTTTTTTTGGTTTATTGCGTTTGCTAATCTTGTTGGCTATGAACGTGTTAAAAAGCAAGCCCCTTTACGCTTGAACCATATGTTTATTTATTTTGAACCAATAAACACACAAATTATTCCACCAAAAATAAATAAAGCACCTATTATACCGGTAGTATTAATTTGTATATCCTTATATATCACCCACGCAAATATAGCAGTAAAAATTGGATAGCTTATCTCAATGAGGCTTGATATCGTTGCATTCTTATTTGCGACACTATAAAATATCAAAAAATTTGCTACAACAAAAATGATACTGGTAAAAGCTATAAGCCAGACTGATTCAGGATAGGTTTGAAGAATTTCTATATTTTCGCGAAAATCCTTACGAATTATGACTATGCCATAACAAATCGTACCAATAATACATGAAATAAAAAGATAAAAGCTAGGAGTTATTCCTAGCTTCAAAACCCTTTCTGAAAAAACGTAACCAAGGCCCCACAGAAAAGCTGCTGAAAGAGCAGAAAAAAACCATAAATATTGTGTTACCATTTTTCTTTGTTCCTCATAAGATATAAGTTGTATTGAAAACTATTCGAAGGTTTTGTGGGCTCGCTTTAATAAAATTCTTTGTCTTTGCTGTTTCTAAAAATTCTTTTATTTCGACTTGTCTTGCAATAAAAATGCAGTTTCAATCTTAAAATCGCTTTCAGTTATTCTAAAAAGACTAATCCAATAAGTTAAAAAGTTATGAGTATAAGAATAGAGCAAAGTAGTGGAAAAATCAATAGCAATGGTGGTTTAATTTAGGCCAGCAGACAGCTGAATAAAATAAAGTTTTCAAATAATCAGCATTTTCTGAACCAGTATCAAAATCAGATGCAAAAGTTCATTGAATGCCTTCTTCTCAAATACCCCTCCAAGTTTAAAAACTAATTCATCCAAATAAAAACCATCATCAGCTAGACAAAACAATAAATTAGGATTATATTTTTTCTATTATTTTCTATCCTTTTTTTTGATATACCGGAGGTACATGCCTTTGGCTTGTTAAAATTTTTGTTTTTTGGTTTATCTGTTAAATTTTTATTCTCATTAATTTATTAATTATCGGTTGCACTTGACTTTTGAATGGAAGTTACCTATTTAAAAAACTCACCTTTTGCTGATATAATTTCAGAATAATTTAAAAAGTAGTGATTGATATTGGAAAGTTAAATTATGGAAAAATCTCCTGTTGCAAAGCTTGGTCATGAAATAGAATCTAAGGGAGACTTCTTATCAAATGATATGGGTAAAGCTCTTTACAAAAAACTCCCAACTTCAACTAAATTTGGTTTTGGTGTAGGGGCTATAGGGGACTCTTTAGCTTATGACTGGGTAGCATGTTTTTTTATTTATTTTCTTACCGACTCTGTCGGAATAAGTCCCGTTTTTGCGGGATTTATTATTATGATTTCCATAATTTGGGATGGGTTTACCGATATCACAATAGGGTCTATATCAGATAAATGCAGGTCAAAGTACGGCAGAAGAAGGCCTTTTATTCTTGGGGCGGTTTTGCCTCTGTCGTTAATTATGATTTTGATGTTTATAAATGTGCCGTTTAAAGGTTGGTTGGCCAATATCTACTATTTGGTAATATCACTATTGTTTTGGACATCATACACAGCATTTAATATTCCATATTATTCTCTTGGCGTAAGCCTCTCTTATGATGAGAATGAGCGCAACAGCATAAGAGCTTATTCTACTGGATTTGCCTATTTTGGAGATATTGGTGCTACTTTTTTGCCAACTATGGTTATAGGAATCTTTAAAAACTGCGGTTGGGAACAGGGAGCAGCCTGGACCATAACCTCTGCATTTCTTGCGATTTTAACTTTTATTACTATTATGATTTCCTGGTGGAGTACAAGAGGTAAAGAAATAATGGTGGATTTTGCAGACAAAAAAGAGAAATTTGATATTAAAGAAATTATCAGGATAATTAAGCCTAGATCTATCATAATTATATTTATAATAAGTTTTCTTTTTTATATGCTTTTTACCATTAGGACATCAAGTACCATGTATTTTGTTGCATCAAATTTGAAGCTTGGAGAACTTCAAGCTTCATTTATATATTTAACAACTTCTTTGGTTGGAATTATAGTTATAATAGCACTAACCAAACTTTGCATAAAATATGACAAAAAATATTTATTTTTGTTTTGCGCAATAACTGGTGCCATTGCGCAGATTGCAGCAAAATACATAGGAATTAATTCATTGACGGATGCATGCATTTATGCAATATTCGGGTCAATTGGAGACGGCTCTTTCTGTCTTTTTACATATTCGTTTATTTATGATGCCACGGATATTGAAGAGTTCAGGTCTGGAAAGAGGCAGGAAGGCATCCTGGTTGCATATCAGTCCTTTATAATGAAGCTTGGGTCTGCAGTTGGAATAATGTTTTTAGGGATAATTTTAAAGTATTCTGGTTATATAGGTAGTGTGCTTGACGAAGCCGATGGACCGGAAACAGCATTAAATGTACTTGAATATTCTAAAGAACTTGTTCAAACACAAAGCCCTAAAGCACTTGGTGCAATTGAATCTATGTTTACGATTTATCCAGGGATAATAACCCTGATTGCGGTCTTTTTTATTTTAATTTTACCTATCACTAAGAAAAAATATGAAAAGCTTTTGAAAAACCTTAGACTTAAACGCAAAGGGGAAAAATACAGCATGGAAGGGTTTGAAGATTTTTATTAAAACACTTGTTTTTATCTTTTTGTTTTGCCGCGTTATTAAACTTTATTGTCTATGAGTATGTTAAAAAGCAAATATACTTTCACTTAAATAGTGTCTGGGAGAAAACCCCTGTTTTTTGTAAATTTGTTGATTTAGTGATTTGTTGATATG
>CAZVCD010000002.1:0-47146 GCA_964625675.1 uncultured Victivallales bacterium
ACATATTTAGTGCTTGGGAGAAAACCCCCTATTTTTTGGGAAAATATGTTTTTGATAGTTATTAACAGTGAATATTTACTGTATTATTTTTACAAACTCTCTGTATTTTTGCCAATTGGGCGAAGAATACAAAGAAAACCATCAAAGAGAATAAGAATATTAAAAACATTCGATGGGTTCACTTAAACCTTAACACCTAAAACTTAAAACTTTATGTGCTTTCAGCACAGACACTATTTACGATTTGCCTTGAAACCAAAATCATTATATTTAGTGTGCAGGAATTTGCTTTTTAACATACTCATAATCAACAAGGTTGCCTGACGCGATAAAACAAAAAGATAAAAACAAGATTTATCTTGAGCATTTAAGTTTGGCATTTTGAAAATTAAGATTTATTTGTAATTTGATGCTTGTGATTTGTGATTTATGATGTTTTCTTATTGTATCTTTTATGACTATATTAACTTATAAAGGTGAAATATAAAATGCTAGCCAAAATTTTTTCAGCTGCGATTAGTGGAATAGATGCCTATAAAGTTGTAATAGAAGTCAATGTAACAGGGGGAGGGAAGGAGGCTTTTGTAAATATAGTGGGGCTTCCGGACAATGCAGTTAAAGAATCTAAAGATAGAGTTCAATCTGCAATTGAAAGCTCCGGATTACCATTTCCCTATTGTAAAAGTATAATAAACCTGGCCCCGGCTGATATAAAAAAAGAAGGTGCGTCATTTGACCTACCTATTGCTCTTGGAATGCTTGCTGCAAACGGATCACTTGATATTCATAAAATAAGTAATGGACTGTTCTTGGGAGAATTAGCCCTAAATGGTACTGTTCGCCCGGTCAAAGGAACTCTTCCTATAGCAATTTTAGCCTCAAAGGATAGTGAAATTGATTTTATTGGGGTTCCAGTGGAAAATGCGGCAGAAGCTGCTATTGCCGCCGGTGATAAACCGGTGTATCCGATTTCACACCTATTGGAAATTTGTGACTTTCTATCCGGTAAAAATAAAATTGAACCATTTATTACAGATGAAAATATTTTTTTAGAAGATGAGTATTATGCTGATGGCTATCCTGATTTTGCTGATGTTAAGGGACAGGCATATGCTAAAAGAGCTCTTGAAGTTGCTGCTGCCGGAGGGCACAATATTCTTATGATAGGGCCTCCTGGAGCAGGTAAATCAATGCTGGCAAAAAGAATTTCTGGAATATTGCCTCCGTTACATCTTGAAGAGGCGCTTGAAGTTACCAAAACGCACAGCATTGCCGGGCTTCTGCCTCCCAATATCCCTATTATTAAAACAAGGCCTTTTCGTGCTCCGCATCATACAATAAGCGATGCAGGTTTATTAGGTGGACAAAGCATACCTAAGCCTGGTGAGGTTAGTTTGGCGCACAATGGTGTTTTGTTTTTAGATGAATTTCCTGAATTCAGGCGTAACGTTCTTGAAGTCCTGCGACAGCCATTGGAAAATGGGCATGTAACTATTTCACGCGCTTCCGGGAGCGTTACCTTTCCAGCCAATTTTATGCTTGCGGCAGCGATGAATCCATGCCCATGTGGTCATTTTGGTAGTTTGCAGCGTGAATGCAGATGTTCAACATTCCAAATTCAGCGATATAGAAATAAAATATCCGGTCCTCTTTTAGATAGAATCGATATACATATAGAGGTTGGATCGCTGAATGAAGATGAGTTATTAAGTGCTCCTACAGGAGAAAGTTCTTCTGTAATAAGAGAAAGAATAAACAAAGCCAGGAAAATTCAGCAGCAGCGCTTTTCTAGTAAAAAGATTTTTTCTAATTCACAGATGAGTTCATCTGATTTACAGAAATACTGCAGCCTTGACAAAGAAAGTATTACATATCTACGTCATACTATCTCTGAATTGCAGCTAAGCGCAAGAGCTTATGATAGAATACTGAAAGTTGCAAGGACCATAGCGGATTTATATGGCACTGAAGAAGTGGTTCTGGAGCATATTTACGAAGCCGTTCAGTACAGAGCATTAGATAGACGATTATGGTGAAAAAATAGTAAGTTAACTATTTAGAGAGTAAACGTACTAACTTCTTAATAATCAACATAATTTTTACTTCAAACAGTAGTGAAAAGCAAGAGCAAAAATTATTTTGATTCAGATAAATAATCTTTTTTTCAGTCTCTTGACAAAATTTTCAAAACCCGCTATTATTATTTTAGTCGCTTCAATTCTGTTTGTGATTGACTCGTTATTGAATCTCACTTATTTGTATTAAAAATTTATCAAAAAAAGGGTATCCCTTATGAGAAGGAATATATTATCACTTGTTTATGCCGTGATTGTGTCTCTGTTTTTAGTTGTTTTAGTTTCTTGTGGTAAGCTAAAGGAGGAACACGTTAAAACAGACAACGATACTTCATTGACAAAGAAGAGTGTTGGATTTTCGCTTGCGGTTACTACTAATCCATTTGATGTTGCTGAAAAAAAGAGCCTTGAGAATTCGGCTAAAGAAAATGGTTTTAAAGCAAAATTTAGAGATGCTCGTGGTAAATTGACACAGCAACAGGCTGATATTGAAAGCCTTATTTCTGAAAAAATAAATTATCTTGTTGTTGTACCTGTAAAAGAAAATGGTTTCAAAGGAATATTTTATACTGCTCACCAAGCAGGGTTGCCAATCATACTCATAAATAGAAGTATCAATGGTGTTCCAGGTAAGGATTTTGATGCACTTATAACTTCTGATGGTTATTGGGAAGGTCAAGCTGCTGCTGAATGGTTGCTGAAAAACAAAGAAGATAAAATTAATGTTGTACAACTTGTGGGCACTCCCGGGGCATCTATAACTGAAGCAAGAACAGCGGGGTTTAGGGCGGTTGCAAGAAAACATAAAAGACTAAAAATACTTGAGTCCAAGGTCTGTGATTTCTCAAAATCAGCAGCCTATGATAAAACAAAGGAAACTATTACAATTTATACCCAGACTAATGTAAAAGTTGATGCTATTTTTGCTCAGAACGATAATATGGCTTTAGGTGCGATAGAGGCAATAAAAGATGCAGGTCTTAACTCATTGACTAAAGATATTCTTATTATAGGTATTGACGGGCAGAAAGAAGCTAAAGAAGCCATAGAAAAAGGCGAAATGTCAGCCACTATTTCATCTTCTCCATACTATGGCTCCATTGTTTTTAAAAATATCAAAGACCTTGAAGCAGGGAAGAAGATAGAACCCGTGCAGACAATAAAAGGTAAAGTATACGATAAATCAAATATCAGTGAACTCACTACTGCTTTTTAAGTAATTGTGACGGAAATCATTCCGTCACAGCAATCCGGCTGTTAAGCGGACTTATGAATAAATCTACTAAAGCTATCGAATTTTGCTGGATTTTTAGTTGTATAAAAACAACTGCCTTTATTATTATACTTTTTAACGTTGTTCATATTTGCTTTCTCAACATTTTTATACGCAGAAAATTTATCCAATACTTCTTTCACAGTATAAATAGCAGCGAGTATAAACGAATTAAGGTCAAAACTCAGTTACCTTTATACTCAACAATTTCTAATGCGATATCATCGAACTGTTCAAGGCCTTCTGAAAAGGACATTATGTTTCGGAGGATTTCCTTTAGAAGATCATTAACTGAAAGCTGATAATTATTTTTTAAAATATCCAAAAGCCTCTCTTCTTCAAATGCTTCATTGTTTTTCCCTACTGCTTCTGTGACCCCGTCTGTATAGAGTAGAAATCTGTCTCCGGAGCGCATTTTTATTTTTTCTGACGAGTAAACTGTGCTTTCGATAATTCCGAGCGGGGGTCCGTGAACAGTTGAAATTTTTTCTATCAGTCCATTATTTCTCAGCAGAAACGGGCTGTTGTGTCCAGCATTAGTATATTCAAGTTCACCAGTTTTCAGATTTAGAACACACAGGAAGAATGTTACAAACATACAGGATTTATTTTCAGCGCATAAAAGTCTGTTAATTTCTGTAAGTGCTTTATGAGGCAATAAATCCGGCAATGCCTTCGATTTTAACAAAGTTTTTGTTATTGCCATGAATAAGGCGGCCGGAACGCTTTTGCCGGACACATCGCCTATCGCAAAACAGAAGCGATTCTTCGACAGGAGAAAGTGGTCATATATATCTCCACCAACAGCCATAGCCGGTTGAATAATTGCGAAAATTTCGAATTCCTTACGGTCAGAATAGGCTGGAAATTTATCAGGTATTAAACTCATCTGAATTTTCCGAGCAATTTCCATCTCGCTTTGCATTCTTTCTTTTTCAGATATGTTTTTTTTAAGAGTTTCAATGTGCTTAATTAGCTTCTTGCGCATTGATTCAAATGAATTGGCCAGTCTGCCGATTTCATCATTTTGTTTAATGACAGGAACTTGAACTTCAAAGTTTTTTGAGATAATATTATCTGCAGCGTCAGCCAGAACTCGCAGCGGACGGGTTATTTTGTGTGTAATAAAGATTATAATTATAAAAACTGCGATTAATCCTGTTACTGATAATATCAAAATGATAATATTTTCTGCTATTAAATCTTTCATCAGGTCTTTGGTGGGAAAAAATGTTGCTATTGACCAGTTATTAAACAGTACAGGGGTAAAATAAATCCAGCCTTTTTCATTTTTTAAAGGGTAAACATAATACTGAAGGCCGGTTTCTCCTCTTATCATTCTTTCTCCAATTTTCTTCAAAACCGGATCATTTCTTTTGTCAGCTAATTCGAAGATTGTTGTATTTACAATATCTTTGCGTAAAGGGTAGCTTATAATTGTACCCTTACTCGACGCTATGAATGTGAAACCGGGGCCATAAGTTTCTTTTAATGAGCCAAGAAATTTATCGAGCCAGGTCAAAGACATGTCAGCTGTTGTGACTCCGTAAAATTTTTTATTTTTACCCTTTTTATTCTTCTTATAAAATGGGACTGAATAAGTACACATAAATATATCTCCGGCGCCTTCATCAAAATATGGTTCAGTCCAGAAGGAATGGTTCAATTCCGCCGGTTTCTTATACCACTCCCAGGTTGTATAATCGTAGGATTTTGACAGCTCGATATATTTGACTGTATCCTTTTTCTGATTATAGGCATAGGGCGCGAACAGTTTTATATCGGGTTTATATGTGTAAGGAGCAAAGGCTATGCAGCAGCCGTATATTTCCTGATTATCCTTTACCAAAACTGATAATGTTTCTTTAAGTTCACTCTGAGAAAACTCATTGTTTTCTAAAAAAGTGACAAGGCTCTTGGGTACAGTCTCAACAGAACTGAAAACTGTGTCAATTTTTCGATTGATTGATGTTGCCAGTATTCCTGCAATCTTCTGCATCCTTTTGGTCATAAGCTTCTGTGAAGTATAATTATTGTATAACAATATACTCGAAAAAACTAATGCTGAAAAAAACAGGATTAAGAAAGATAACTTAAAAGCGAGACCTCTATTTCTAAACATAATTAACTACTCTAACCGTTTAAGATTGAAATTAAAAAATTGAAAAGAGTGATTTGGATTAAACATCTATTGCAGTTTACGTTAATACAAATAGCGAAAAGTTTCAAATAATGCACAGCATATTTTTTGTAAATGAGGTGATTGCAGAAGTCCAACACAAGCATGTTTTTTATAGTTTGGGGCGGACAGATAGTAAAGCTCGCGGAAAATATAAGGCCTTCAAGGATATCTTTCTTCAAAGATAAGTTTTCATGTCAAAACGATATCTTCAGGGTTGATTGTCTGTTTTCTGATTGTTATTGGCTGTTTATAAAGTATAATAACATCAGATACGATGTGAGATCAGTTAAAAATAGTTTTTAAATGATTTATTTAGTATTGATTCCGGTATTATTGTGTTGTTTTACATATTACCGATTTCAATTGTGAACGGTTACAAATATGTATTCAGTATTGTAACTTTGATCATTCTGTTTTCAGGCGGATGATAAGGGGATATAACTATTAAGGAGAAGTTTGTATGACATATAACAGTGCAAAACCTGAACTTTTAGCTAAGATGAAAAGTGTTTTATCACAAGTACGTATTAAAAACTGGGATGATATAACATCTGTTATTACGACATTAAAAGACAGCACAGAAGAGATTATTCATGCTTCTGATAGTTCTTTTTTAGATAACATAAAAAAAGGGATTGCTTTTATTACCTTTGACTATGGAATTGACGGTGTTTCTATAGAAATAGAGAAGTATGCTAACTGCCTGGAACGTCTTTTTAAAGATGAAAATGATGATACAGTTCCGTTGCACTTTATTGGAGGGGATTTTTATGACAAAGCTGATGTTGTCCTAAAGCCTTATTGGAGACGTTATAACATTCCTGACATGAATGGGTGGTCAAAATGGAGCAATGGTGAGTGGTTTTCAAAGCTTTTTTATGAAGACATGCCTGAAGGGAGCCAAGTTTCTGATGATATGGCCGAAGAAATCTGGAAGCAGGCTTTGAATTTTGCCAATTTACTGGGTGAATATCTCGTAAAAAATAATATTTCACTGCTTATACCGGTTAATATTTGCACGAACCCAGGAAATCCGGCAATTACCTTAGCAGTGGTGATGGTTACAGAGGCATTAGGTATAAATGTTATCAGTTCAAATCATGATTACTACTGGGAAGGTGGAAAAGCCAATAGAAAACCGGGAGAAGAAGCCGGCCCAAGGGATCACTTCTTTAAAAATATTAATAATAAGCCATTTTTCAGTCTTTTAAAAACACTATTTCCATGGAATGGAAAACGCTGGTTGCAGGTGAACATTAACGAACCGCAATCTGGGGCGTTGATTAATAAGTTTGGGTTTGATAAAAAACAGGTATTTGAGTTGGGTTCGTGTATAAGCAATGAATTTTTAAGAGAATATGCTTTCCCAGAAGTGCTGTCTGCCCGTCGCAGGATGACATATATTCTATCGGATGGCGCACCTGTAATAACGACTGTTCCGGTAAAAGAACATCTTGCCAGCCTTTCCAACTGGATGAAAAATCAAAAGCCTGTTGTTTGTTCTAATAACAGTATATCAGAGCTTGATCCAATGGGAAAAGGGACTTTATACTGTTTGCAGCCTACGCGTGTTGTCGGAAGAAAACGTATTTACAAGGACCTAAAGTTGCTTACTGCTCTGTTAAAACATGATAAAATGAAAAATGCATTTAAAAGCGGGAGAGCAGAACAGCTTATTTTTCACATTACAGGGCCTGTGCCGATAGAGCATCAGAAAGATCTTGAAGATGTGTTAAACGCTTATGCTGAAATGTGCAATAATTTACCTGTAGATGTTGCGAATCGAGTATTCATTGTTTTCTCTGTTGGAACTGAGGATCATCCAAGCTTAGATGAAAACGGATTATTTAAATTGTGCATTGAAGATATCTACAAACTTGCAGACATTATTCTTTTTCCGAGTGAAACTGAAGGCAGAGGACTGCCGATAATTGAATCCGGAGCTTGTGGTATTCCTATTGTATGTAGCCGTTATTACCCGGGAGAAGTTTTCGATGGTGTTGTAGGTAAAGGATTGCCTGAAGATGAACAGATAAAATATATCCTATTCCCTGAAGAGGATGAATATTCTGATGATCTGTTAAATGAAGTTGCGGATATTTTTTTAAAACCGAATGCACGCAGTATCTATTCTAAACATAATAAAATAGCGGTAGAAAAACGCTATGGTATTGAGATGTTGGTGAAAAAATTTGGAAGCTTTATGGATATATTGAAAAACTTATAAATATAATGGGGAAAACTATGAAAATTGGATTTATTGAAGATACTCCGCTACATGGAGGAACGCAGATATGGGTAGTTGAAGCTACTAGAATCTTTATTGATAAAGGTGAAGATGTTACGGTTATTGCCCCTGAAAATAGTTATGTGGCAAATGAATGTGCAAAAGTCGGAGCAAAAATATTTACATATAATTGGGAAGATATACCAAAGAATAGAGAAAAATATAAAGCAGCATGGATTGAAGGATTAAAAAATTCAGATGTTGCTGTTTGTACTGTACATCCTCCGAGAGACGGATTTCACTGTTCTGTTTTTGGTGCAGAATGTATAAAAGAAGCAGGGCTTGAAACCATACTTATTCCCAAAACAGGAACTATTGTGCCCGAATATAAAAGAGAATTTTATCTACCTGACACTGAAATAAATTCTAGAGTTATTACTATTACAGGATTCACCCGTAATTATCTGATTAGTGACTACAAAATTCCGCAAGGGATGGTTGAACTGATTTATCAGGGCACGGAAGTTGATAGGTTTACATCAACAGATGAAACAAAAAAAGAAGCTGTGAAAAGATATCCTCTTCCTGAAAACGCCGGGCCTATTCTAGGTTCAGTCGGGTCTTTTGAAGAGCGAAAAGGACAGACCGTACTACTGGAAGCAGTAAAAAAACTTTCAAAAGGCAAACTTCCAAATGTTCATGCAATGCTTGTTGGTGACGGTCCGGATGAAGTTATGCTGAAAGAAAAAGTGAAAGAAATGAAACTGGAAAAAAATGTGTCCTTTTTTCCGTTTACCAATGAGCCTAATTTTATTTTTGAAAGGCTTGATATTCTTACATTACCCAGTCTTTATAAAGAAGGTCTTCCAAATGTACTTCTTGAAGCTATGTCAATGAACTTACCATGTATAGCCTCAAAAATGGCCGGAATACCTGAAATTATTTTCAATGGGAAAACTGGCTATATGGTTTCACCCGGTAAAGTTGACGAATTAGCTGATGCTGTAGAAAAGTTATGGTCCGACAAAGAGCAGTGCGTACAAATGGGTGTTAACTCCAGAAAGCTGATGAAAGAAAAAATGGACAAAAAAAACCAGTTTACTGAATTTTTAAATTATTTTAAAAGCCTGGTAAAATAGAATTTCCCAAAAAAACTAGTTATGACAGCCTTTAAATTTAAAAATCGTAGTTTAGAACTAGGTAAAAGAACTCTGATTATGGGAGTTCACAATGCGACTCCAGACTCTTTCTCTGATGGAGGAATGTACTCAACTGTTTCAGATGCAGTTGACCATTGCCTTCAAATGATATCCGAAGGGGCAGATATCATTGATATCGGTGGAGAATCAACAAGGCCTGGTGATGACTCTTCTGTTAGCATTGAGGAAGAATTGCGTCGTGTTATTCCAATTATTTCAGAACTAAAGAAGCAAGCTCCACACTCAATAATAAGTATTGATACAATGAAGCCGGAAGTTGCTAGAGAAGCTGTTTTTAACGGTGCGGATATTATTAATGATGTCAGCGGGCTGAAGTTTTCAAAAGATATAGCTAAAGTTGCTGCTGAGACCAAAGCCGGGTTGATTCTTATGCATATGAAAGAATCTCCCAAAGCAAAGAATTCGGACTGCAAATATGATAATCTACTTAATGATATAAAAGATTTTCTTGTTGATGCTGCTCAGACAGCAGAGGCTCTCGGCGTATCAAGAAAATGTATTATGCTTGATCCTGGACTTGGTGGCGGCAGTTTTGGAAAAAACATGGAGCAGAATTGTGAAATTCTGGCTAATATTCAATGCTTCAAGCAAACCGGGTATCCGGTGCTAGCAGCCCCTTCAAAAAAATCATTCATAGGAGCCCTGCTTAATGAACCTTTACCTCAGAATAGAATATGGGCTACTGCTGCCACTGTAGCTTGGGTGGCTGGTGCAAAAGCTGATGTTGTCAGAGTGCACGATGTAAAAGAAATGTCACAGGTATTAAAAACCTATGAAGCGATAATGAAGTTTGCTTAATGTTTAGCCTCAAAAATATTACTGTTAATATAAATATAAATAAAATCCTTGATAATATTTCTCTGAAAATTAACAAAGGTGATAAAATCCCCTCAAATTAATCAAAAATAAAAATACCTCCGGTATATCTTGAAGAAGATTTGTTTTTGTGAAAGAGTTTTTTGTAATACTCAAACTAACAGGTTATTTTAAAGTTAAACAATACATTTGATTCTTATTAAGTTTCAAGATAAATCTTGTTTTTGTCTTTTAACTTCTGTTTGAAATCATAATTATGTTGATTATGAAAAAGTTAAAAAGCTAATTCCTGTACACTTAAAAAACAAAAGAGACTAAAATCTCGTAAATGAACTAAAAATAAAAAATACCTCCGGTATAATGCACTTGAATCTTATGAAATTTTAAAAAATAAAAAGGGTGAAAAAATGAGCACTACTGTTCTTGTTGGAATCCAATGGGGTGATGAAGGTAAAGGAAAAATTATAGATGTTCTTACTAAAAATGCGGAAATGGTCATTAGGTTTCAGGGTGGAAATAATGCAGGACATACTGTAGAGATTGGAGACGAGAAATTTGTAGTTCACCTTGTCCCTTCCGGGATATTCAGACCAAAAGCACAGTGCATTATTGGTAATGGTGTTGTTGTCAATCCAATTGTTCTTACTCAGGAAATGGCTGAATTGCAGGAACGCGGAATTTGCTTTGATGACAGGTTCGAAATTAGCACACGAAGCCATCTTATTTTTAAATATCACAGTTTAATGGATGGACTAAAAGAACTGCAGCGTAATCCTGGAGAAAAAATCGGTACCACCAAAAGAGGTATCGGCCCAACTTATGCAGATAAAGCTTCAAGACGCGGTATTCGCGCGCTGGAAATGCTAGATATAGCCAGGTTTGAAAAACGTTTTAGAGAAGAAGCGGAATACTATAATACTTTTTTTAAAAGCCAGGGCTCTGAGTTAGTCGATATTGAATCAGAATGGAAAAAACTCAAAGAAGTTGCAGCAATATTGACACCGTATATTAAAGATACAGTTTTAACAATTAACAGAGCGGCTGATGCAGGCAAAAATATTCTTCTTGAAGGCGCGCAAGGGATGCTGCTTGATGTTGATTATGGAACATATCCGTTTGTTACTAGCAGTAATACTACTACTGGTGGAGCTTGTACAGGTTCAGGATTATCTCCTAAACGAATCGACGAAGTATTCGGTGTGATGAAAGCCTATTGTACAAGAGTTGGAGAAGGTCCGTTTACTTCTGAATTAGATGATAAAGACGGTGAAAAAATTCGTAAGGTTGGTGCCGAGTTTGGAGCTACAACCGGTAGACCGCGTCGCTGCGGATGGTTTGATGCTGTTTCTGCAAAATATTCATGTATGGTAAACGGTGTAGATAAACTGGCTATTACAAAACTTGATGTGCTGGATTCATTTGAAACAATTCATATATGTGTAGCATATGAGGTTGATGGCGTACGTCACGATGATATGCCGTCAGATACTGACGAGATTTCAAGAGCTATTCCTATATATGAATCAATGCCGGGTTGGAATTCACCTACAACGTCAGCAAATTCATTTGATGAACTGCCTTTAAATGCTCAAAAGTATTTAACACATATAGCAAAACTTGTAAATTCTGATATCGGCATAGTCTCTGTAGGCCCAAATAGAAGCCAAACCTTCTGTGCATAGTTGTTTTACTAAAGAAAAGAGCATGAATAACAAAACCCGTAAGATAACGGGTTTTGTTTTATTTGTACTTTTTATAAGTATTTTTTGCTGGTTATTTTATAATATTCTTTTTTCTAAATCAGATGTTCAGAATGAATTGCAGGAGCATTCAACTCAGTGGTTAGATGCGGTTATGCGTGGAAATATGACTTCTGCTTTAAAGATGGTAAATATAATTTGCCCTGATTTTCCCAACTCTACACCATTAAAACAGGTGATTGAACTATTCGAGAAAAATGGAATTTCGGCAAAATTTATTAATGCAGGATACAATAAATGGGATTTTATATATTGGAGAAATTCTCTTTTTTTTTCTGGCCTTGCTAAGTCACTTACGGAGAGTGCAAGAGATAAGGATAATGCCAGTGAACAGCTTATTCTTTTATTAAATGCAGTCCACAATCGTGTTAAGCCTGTAAGCATTCCGAAAGACATTATTCCCTGGTCTTATACAGCATGGCATTTAAAAAAAGGTTTATGTGATAGACAGACAGGCCTGGCTTTTTTCAGAACTAGCCTATCAACTTGGGTTTGAAACTCAAATAGTATATTTACGTAACCCAAAAACTAAAGTTTCTCCTCATACAATATGTGAAATCCGAAAAGACGGAAAAGTGTGGACCGTTGATCCGTTTACTGGAACCATTCTTAAAAATACTTCTGTATCAGATATTTCAGATAGTATAGAACTTAAAAAGAAAATGTGGCCCAGTAGGCCTGACTGGCAAACTGCAGCCAATGACCCCGTGTTTTATACTCCGTCATACCCTCAGGCATATGCTTCGAGGAATCAAATATTATATAATAAACTAAAGCCTGTGCTGGGAGATTATTGCCCTCGATTTGGTGAACCCCCGTTAGAAAGGCAAAAAAAATATTTAATTCTGGTGAAAAATCTAAAAAACAATGACATTTACAACTTTTGGTTTTTCCCTTTTCGTTTACTTCATTTTGAAATGGTTGCTTCAGAAAACACTTCTCCAAAATCTAACTGATCAATATCGTCCACTCATTTTGTCAAAATTACGATAATAGTACTATGCATCAAAGCTGATTAATAAATTTTAAGCTTTATCTATTTGCCTTTTAAATGTCACAATAATCTAACTATAAAATCCTTACCTAGACTCTTATTTGTGTATGACCAGAAGTCTTCTGAAAAAATAAAATTACTGTGCATTATATAACAATATTTGGCATAATTAATGCTTCTAAATCCTCATAGGTATGTCAGACTACATGTTGTCTGAATAACCAGGGAATACAAAGAATTCACATAAATATCTTTTTAAGTATATAAAAAATAGTCAAAACCTGTAGTTCGAAAAAGACATTTGTAGAGACGCATCAGGCTTCATAGTATTTCGCCCTGACACAGATCTTGCGTTTCATAGATAATTTAGACTGCATATTGTATAAATAATCACAGAACCCTCAGAATTCATATAAATTTCTTTTTTTGAGTATGGGATTTTGTTTTTTAGTGCACTATAATTTACAAAAACATAGCTATATGTAACCTTATCATTTTATATCTTAATTTATTTATCACCAAAAACGAGATAGCGCATTGAAAAATCAGAAAAATACAGATAATCAAATTAAGAAAATACAGAGTCAACTCGAGCGGGATGCTATCGTTAAAGCTGATAAAATATTCCAGAAATATGAAACCGGATGGAATGGACTTACAGAAGAAGAAGTTGAAATAAGACAGAACAGTTTTGGTAAAAATATGCTGGAAACACAACGTCCACCAGCATGGTATTATATCTTATGGACATCCCTTAAAACTCCGTTCAATCTTATATTGATTGTTCTCATGATTGTTTCCTATTTTACCGCAGATATGAGTGCTGTTATTGTTATGGGGCTTATGGTCGCTATCAGTACTCTTCTTAGATTTTGGCAGGAAATGCGGGCGCTTATAGAAGCGCAGGCATTAAAAAGCATGGTTCACAACCATGCAACTGTTTCCAGGATAAAAACTGAGGATGGAAAAAGAATCTTTGGAAAAAATGATATCCCTATGGTTGAGCTTGTGCCCGGCGATATCATACACCTGGCTGCAGGGGACATGATCCCTGGGGATGTTAGATTAGTTGAAGCAAAAGATCTTTTTATAAGTCAATCAGCATTAACAGGAGAAGCAATTCCTGTTGAAAAACATGAATGTATTAAGAAAATTCATAATATTATTGCGAGATCAAAATCGACTAAGAATTCTAAAAAGAAACTAATGATCCTAGACCAGCCGACAATTTGTTTTATGGGAAGCAGTGTTGTCAGTGGTACAGCTATAGCGGTTGTTTTAAATACAGGAAATAATACTTATTTTGGTTCTATGGCTACTTCTCTGATGGAGAAAAAACCGATAACCTCTTTTGACCAAGGGGTAAATAAAGTTAGTAGACTGTTAGTTAAATTTATGGTAATAATGGTGCCGGTAGTATTTGCTGTTAATGGTTTTTTAAAAGGGGACTGGACCGATGCTTTTCTATTTAGTATTTCTGTTGCAGTTGGTTTAACTCCTGAAATGCTGCCAATGATAGTAAATGCAAACCTTGCCAAAGGTGCGGTTGCCATGGCCAAAGAAAAAGCGATAGTCAAACAGTTAACGGCTATTCAGAACTTTGGTGCTATAGATGTGCTTTGTACGGATAAAACCGGAACCTTAACACAGGACAAAGTAGTGCTTATAAAGCATTTGAACATTGATGGAGAAAAATCTTCAAGAGTCCTGGAATGTGCTTTTTTAAACAGTCACTTTCAAACGGGGTTAAAAAATCTTCTTGACAAAGCAGTGGTTATCAGAGCAACAGAGAAAAAATTAAGTACTGTAGCTGAAAAATATAAATTGATTGATGAAATCCCTTTTGATTTTGTAAGAAGACGTATGTCTGTTATACTGGAAAACAAAGAAACAAAGAAACGGACATTCTTCTGTAAAGGTGCTGTTGAAGAAATAATGGAGAGCAGTACCATGCTTGAATGTGCAGATGGTTCGTTAAAGCCTCTGGACAAAGAAAATATTGATAAAATCCATGATTTGAAAGACAGGTTGTCCGAAGATGGACTTCGTATTGTGGCGGTTGCTTATAAGGAGTTGGATGACTGGCAGGAAGACTTATTCACTGTTAAGGATGAAAAAGATTTAATCTTTGCGGGTTATGCAGCTTTTCTTGATCCCCCAAAAGAATCTACAGCCAAAGCATTGAAGTTACTACAGGGTCATGGAATAGCGATAAAGGTTTTAACCGGTGATAATGCTCTTGTTGCCGGAAAAATTTGTCGAGATGTAGAATTGCCTGTAGGTAAAGTTTTGACTGGCCCTGAAATAGAAGATCTTACAGAAGACGAACTTTCCAAACTAGTAAATGATACAACTATTTTTGCCAAGCTTTCTCCAATGCACAAAGCCCGTATTGTGAAAAACCTTAAAGCTCAGGATCATGTTGTTGGGTTTATGGGAGATGGAATAAACGATGCGCTTGCGCTTCGTGAAGCAGATGTTGGAATTTCTGTTGATACAGGAGTGGATCTAGCCAAGGAAGCGGCTGATATTATTCTTTTGGAGAAGAACCTTTTAGTCCTGGAGAAAGGTGTTATTGAAGGTCGAAGAACATTTGGTAATATTATTAAATATATTAAAATGACTTCAAGCTCAAACTTTGGTAATGTTTTCAGTATTTTAATAGCCAGTGCATTTCTGCCTTTTTTGCCTATGCTTCCCGTTCAGCTGTTGATACAGAATTTGCTGTATGATATATCTCAAGTTTCAATCCCCTGGGATACAATGGACAAAGAGTTTCTTGTTAATCCCAGAAAATGGGATGCCGGGACAATAACTAGGTTTATGATTTTTATTGGACCTATAAGCTCAATATTTGATGTAATTACCTTTATAGTAATGTGGTACGTATTCAAAGCTAATTGTGAAGCAGCCCAGTCGTTGTTTCATTCCGGTTGGTTTGTTGTAGGTTTATTAACTCAGACTTTAATCGTACATATGATACGTACAGAAAAAATACCTTTTATACAAAGCTCTGCAACTTTTCCAGTAATAGCCATGACTATTTTTATCATGGTTATAGGTATGTGCATCCCGTTCCTGCCAATTGCTTCCCATATCGGACTTGTTCCGTTGCCGATAGCATATTTTCCATGGCTGATAGGTATATTGTTTGCATACTGCCTGCTGACTCAATTCTGCAAGAAACTGTATATTAAAAAATTCAAATCCTGGCTATAATCAGTGATCAATAATTATTAATTGTTAATCATTAATTATTAATTACTCTATTATTCCTCCTCCGACAAATTCACGTAGAAGTGATTTGTGGGGAATAGGTGTAATGAAAGCCGAGCTGAAGTTTTTGAGGAAATGCTGTAGCCTTCTTGCATCTGCATACTGCGGATGCCAGGGTTTAACTTCTGCCAGTAACGGTTCTGCCAGAGGTTTTAGAACAGCCAGTTCATAGTTTAATGCAGAGCTGAACGCTATATCGGCAAGATCCTGATATGGAAAGATCCAACGTTTTTCACCTGCTCTTACATTTGGCCACATCTGCAAAGTTGCCAAAGCGCGGTTACCCCTTGTACGATGGTCTCTGATTATGCGGCGAATAAGACGGTTATCTGTTGTAGATATTCTATTGTCATCATCTAGATTTAATTGCGTTAATGCGCTAATATAAACTTTAAATTTGCGTTCTGACGGCAACGATTCTGTCATTCTAGGATTAAGTGAATGTATACCTTCAATTAAAACTATTTCATTTTCTGCAAGCTGTATTTTTTTTCCAGATCGGAATTGTTTACCTTTTTTAAAGTCAAATACAGGCAATTCAACAGCCTCACCTCTATCAAGAAGTTTAAGATGTTCATGTAACAGCTTTAAATCAATAGTTTCAATATGTTCAAAGTCATACATGCCATCTTTGGTTTTTGGAGTTTTTTCACGGTCTACGAAGTAATTATCAACCGAAATAATAACCGGTTTAATGCCGTTAACCTTAATTTGTGTTGCCAGCCTATGTGCAAAAGTTGTTTTTCCTGATGAAGAAGGGCCTGCAATGAGAACCCATTTAACAATGTTTCTCTTCAAAAATATAGCATCGGCTATTTCTGCTATTTTCTTTTCGTGGAAAGCTTCTTCAACTTCCACTAACTCCTGGTAATTTCCTCTGACAATTATTTCGTTCAAATCGCCAATAGTTTTAACACCTATTGTTCGGCCCCATTCTTTATAGGTTTTAAAAACATTAAAAAGGAGTTTATAATCTTTGAATTTTGTAATACGTGCCGGATATTCATTCTCAGGAAACTGCAGAACAAAGCCCGTGTCATAAGGGATAAGTTTGAATTCAGCAAGAAGTCTACTGTTATCAACCAGTACACCGTGTGCTAGATCTATAAAATCTTCACACTGATAGATTACTACTTTTGGTGGATTTTGAAATCGTAGTAAGTCACATTTGTCTTTTCTGTTTTTTGATGAAAAATAGGATAAGGCATTTTCAAGATGTAGCTTATGTCGTGTGATTGGTAATTTGTTTTCAATCAAATTCTGCATATAAGAGTTGATTTTATCTAACATTTTGCCGATTACAGATTTTGAGGTTATATCGTCAAAAGAACAGTAAAAACCGTTGCCGAGAGAATGTTTAATTTCTAATTTCATGCCCGGGAAGCATTCATGGGCAGCTTTTGTTAAAAGAAATGAGACGGAATTGCGATAGATACGGTATCCATATGAACTACTCAATGTTAATAGAGAAATTTTGGAATCAACTTCAAGTGGATATGTTAGTGACACGATTTTATTATTAACAAGTGCACCAAGACTGTTTATTTTTGAGAGAGCATCAAACTTTTTTAAAATATTTTTAATTTGAGTTTCAGGGTAGCAGGTTGTTTCTATTCCGTTTTCAAACAAAATTTTGAGTGGTTTTTCTTCGGTATGCATTTTATATCTTTCCTCTAATTCAAGTGTACAGGAATTTGCTTTTTAAGTGTATAAGAATTTGCTTTTTAACTTCTTCATAATCAACATAATCATGATTTCAAACAGAAGTAAAAAGACAAAAACAAGATTTATCTTGACTTCTTCATAACCAATAAAGTTTAACAACATGACAAAACAAAAAGACAAAAACAAGTTTAACTTGAAGAAAAGAATAACTACGTAGTATGCTTTTTGTATTGTATTAAATATATATGTAATAAACGAATATACAAAATTTATTTATTTATGCGAGATATAAAATTGTCAATTGCAATTGGCTATTTTATATAGAATATTTTGAATACGTTTTAACATACTTTTTGGGGAGGCGGGCTGTAATATAAGTGGCTTCTTCTTCATATTGGGCTGCTACCACTTTTCCTAATTTATAGAGAGTTGCTGGGATTTCATAATTGCCGTGCGGCAATTTAAGATGCATTAATTCTGTATCCGTATTTAACTGTTTCAGTAATTTGGCCTTTAGTAAGTCAATACCTTCTCCCGTTTTTACGGAAATGAATAGGGCGTCCGGCTTTAATGCGCGCAACCTGGCTTTGACAACCGGATTGTCCAGGTTGTCAACTTTATTGTATACAACGACTGAAGGTTTATCCTGAGCGTTAAGTTCTTTAAGAAGTGATACAGTCGTTTCCCAATGCTGCTCGACGCTCTGATTAGAAATATCTAAAACGTGGATGATAAAATCAGCAACAAGAGCTTCTTCAAGAGTTGACTTGAAGGCTTCCACAAGATTATGCGGTAGTTTTCGTATTAATCCGACTGTATCTGTTAATAGTATTTTTTGTTTTTCCGGCAGAGAAACTAGTCTGGTTGTTGGATCTAAAGTTGCGAAGAGTTTGTCTTCAACAAATACATTAGCTCCGGATAATAGATTTAAAAGAGACGATTTTCCAGCATTGGTATATCCTACAATTGCGGCAAGAGGTATAGAATTATTCTCTCTTTTTGCTCTTTGAACGTTTCTATGCTTAGAGACTTCCTTCAGCTCTTTTTTTAGCTGTGTTATTCTGCTTAGCACAAGTCTTCTATCGACTTCAAGTTGTTTCTCTCCCTCGCCACGAGTTCCTTTCATGCCGCCTTGTTGTCTTGAAAGATGAGTCCAGGCTCTTTTAAGTCTCGGGAGTGAATATAGCATTCTTGCCAGGGACACCTGGATAACAGCTTCTCGTGTAGTTGCTCTGGCTGCGAATATGTCAAGTATTACTTCTCGACGGTCGATTACACATAAACCGCTCTGTTTTTCCCAGTTACGCTGCTGAGAAGGGGAGAGCTCAAAGTCAACGATAATACATTCAGCTTTATTTTGTTGAGCCTGTAGAGTTATTTCTTCGGCTTTGCCGGAACCTATATAATAGCGCGAGTTCATCGAACGGAGGTTTACCATACAGTTTCCAGTTACTGTCAATCCCATTGTGTCTACAAGTTCTCCTAGTTCTGAGAGATGCTCATAGGCTTCGTCATTGCCTATGGTGGGGGCTTTTATTCCCACGAGAAATGCAGATGTAACTAGTTTTTCATCTCTTGTTTCAGTATCGAACATGTTTTATTCTTAATAGTATAGTGATTTGCTTTTTAACATAAAGGAGGATAATCTAATACAGATAATCAGGTTTTACTAATTGTTAATCACTAATTGTTAATTATTAATGCTCTTAACCCTTGCTTGTCCGCCTAAGCCTTGGCGACGGCGGAAATCTTATGACTAATAAAGTAATAGCTTTAGATATTGGAAATGTCTGTTGTAATATAGACAAGGACGCATGGCTCAAAAAGCTGAACATTCGCGCTGGTAACATTGCCCTCAGAAAAGAACTTAACGCTAAAAAAACAGAGCTGGAACTGGGGATAATTGACGAAGATGAATTTTTGGCGGAGTTAAATGACCTTACTGAAAAATCATTTTCAAAAAATGAACTGACTGCGATTTATTGTACTATTATTGAAGACGAAATTGACGGTATGAACGATTTAATCAATGACCTGGCGGATTCCGGTTTTAAAATAATGTTTTTTTCAGATACGTCTTCGCTTCACCTTAATGAAGTTTATAGCAGACTTTCTTTTGCTAATTTGATAATTGGTGGTGTCTTTAGTTTTGAAGTTGGTGCTTTTAAGCCTGATATAAAAATGTTTGAAGAGTTTGAAAAACGTTATGGAAAGCCTGAAATATATATCGATGATTTAGAAAAAAACTGTATTATCGCTAAGGAATATGGATGGAACACGCATTGTTTTGTCTCTCCGGAAAATTGCCGTAAGGAATTATCACAAATTAGGACATTTCTTTAAGATAGGTTGAGTTATACCCAAAGCGAAATGGTTTTCGAAAGATAATAAAAATAAATGAGACTAAAATCTTACAAATAAGCCAAAAATAAAAATACCTCCGGTATAAAATTTAATATTTGCAATAAATAATGAGGAGATTAATTATGAATATAAAAAAGTTGTCTGATGTAGAAATAATGAAAAATGCACATGGTGTTGATGCTAGAAATATATACAATACAGCAGATGCTATGATAACCGTTATTGCATTGGAACCCGGACAATCATTGAAGCGCCATATTACACCTGTTGATGTAGCCTTTTATGTGCTTGAAGGAACAGGAATAGTTGAAGTTGGTGATGAAAAATTGGAAGTTACAAAAGATACACTAATTGAAAGTCCCAAAGACATTGTACATTGCTGGTATAATAAAAGTATTAGCCCATTACGATTCATAGTTGTGAAGGCTCCCAAACCCACAAAAAAAACAGTTTTTATAAGCAATTAAAAGCAATATATACACAAAGCGAAATGGTTTTCGTTAAATTATAAAAGTAATTGAGGATAAAAGTCCTGCGATAAACCAAAAACAAAAATACCTCCGGTATAACTCACGCCCAAAAAAAAGGAAAAGATTATGGCTAAAGGAAAAGATGTCCAAAAAAACAACAAGAAAAAAGCAGGAAAAACGCTGAAAGAAAAGCGCGATGCGAAAAAAGAGAAGAAATCCCAAAAGGGTAAGGTTTAATTTTTAAACAAATGATATGACCAAAGCGAAATGATTTTCGATAAATAATAAAAGAATAAAGAATGAAAATCATGCCTGGCAGGCATTAAGCATATAACTGAATACTTGCACTACACAGCTAGTAGACTGTCGTTTTTTAGTTATGTGAGAGTTTTTTTGTTGTGGACTAAAATATAATAGAACAAATTATTAATGACAAATTTTGATAAAATAAAATATTACTCGCCAATAGAAGAAAGCATTAATATCATTTCTCATGCGACTGGTTTTATTTTTAGCATTATTGCTCTGATACTTTTGAATTTAAGAGCTGATTTATATGGAGGTTTCTGGAATATTGCCAGTTTCAGTATTTTCGGTATCAGTCTAGTTGTATTATATGCCGCGTCGACTTTATATCATAGTGCTAAGAAACCAGAGTTGAGAATCAGGTTGAAAGTCTTTGATCATGCTGCGATTTATGTTCTTATTGCCGGGACTTATACTCCTTTAACAATTATTACACTTCATGGAACAATTGGTTGGGTGCTTTTTACTTTTTCCTGGACTTTTGCATTCATCGGAGTAATTTTAAAACTATTTTTTACCGGAAGGTTTAGTTTAATATCCACTCTATTATATGTGTTGATGGGGTGGATTATGATTTTCGCTATAAAACCATTAATAACCAATTTACCTATTGAAGGCTTGATTTGGTTTATAGCTGGTGGAATGGCTTATACTATAGGTGCAGTTTTATACAGTATTAAAAAAATACCGTTCAATCACGCCATCTTTCATATACTTGTTGTGCTTGCCAGCTTTTGTCACTTTATTACAGTGTTCTTTTATGTTTTGCCAAGAAAATAATGCAGTATCTGTTTAAGTAGAGATAACTACTAATATCAAAAACAGACTTGGTCACTTTTTTTCAATACTACATTTAATTGTTTCTTTTAATTCAAAGTTGAATATCGCTGAATTTGTGTAATATTTAGGAATATGTTTAAGTTTGACAAGTCAGTCCCGTTTGAGATATTTACCATAAGAATTTAAGAAGAGACGAAAAGATATTTGTCGAATTGTGCGAAATTTCAGTTAACAATCAGTTATGAAAAACTTTTGTGCATGCTATAATTATTTCTGGATTTTAATATATAAAGAGAATGAGGAATTTTCTATGACGACTGAACTTATGAATAAAGTAAAACAATATTTGGATCATAAAGACATACCCATCTTCGGTGCGGCGAGCGCTGAATCTCTGAATCGTACGGCTCCGGAGGGGTTCAGGCCTAAAGACGTTTTACCAGAGGCGAAGAGTGTTCTGATTTTTGCAAAACCAGCATCGCTGGCTTCCTATCAAACCCCGAAAAACAATGGCCTTCCTTCCTTTTATATTTCTAATTATCACACCTATTATAGAATGGCTAACGAAGTTGCTAACTCAATTAGCTTTATCTTAGAAGAAGGAGGTTTTCCTTCTCTCCCTATTCCATCTTATAGTCCGATGAGGCTTGAAAAAGGGCGATATAATGGTTTAATTAGTTTTAAACACGCAGCTGTGGAAGCAGGCTTGGGAAAAATGGGAAAGAACACACTTCTGATTCATCCGGAACGCGGGAATATTCTAAGGTTTGGCGGGCTTTTGACTACCATGGAGTGGCCGACGGAAGGGCCGGGTGAGTATCCCGAACTCTGTCCAGAAGATTGCACGCTATGTATAGATGCATGTCCGGTGGGCGCGCTTAAAGATGGGAGCATTGATCATTTGAAATGTATGGGGCATTGTATTAAACACACCATGCTCCCTCCTTATTGGTTAATTAAAATTTTGGGGTCACTCTCGCAACGAAGTAATCGTGTTAAGCGTTTTTTAGAAGTTTACGCATCGGGGTTCTTTGAAAATTATGGTGTGGGTTGTTTTGAGTGTTTAAAGAAATGTCCACATTTTCCTGGACATAAGAAAGACGTTAATTTGCCTTAAGTTAGAATGCTGAATTTGGATTAACTTGTAAAAAAATGAATAAATCAGGAGATATTCTAATAATGAGAAAGATTTCAATAATTGGTGCGGGTAATATTGGACTTGCAATAGCAAACGGACTCGCTGACTCGAAAGAATTTTCAGCTAAAGAAATAATATTAACAAATAAAAAGTTTTCAATTCTCGACGGACTTGATAAACGCGGATTCACTCTTGAAAAAAATAACTGTGAAGCTGTCAAAAATTCAGACGTTGTTATTATTACGGTTGAACCACAGCATTTAGATAATGTGTTAGACGAAATAGGTACTGTGCTTGTACCCGATAAACATATTTTGATATCAGTTGTTACCGGAGCAAAAATAGAGCAGATAAGCCAGAAAGCAAGTAAAGGGGTAACAGTAATCCGCGCTATGCCTAACACTGCAATGGCCGTTAGAGAATCTATGACCTGTCTGGCCTCTAATAATGCAAACCAGGAATCTATGGATATTGCGCAGCAGATTTTTGATGCCGTTGGAACTACATTGATTATTGAAGAAGAAATGATGAGTGCTGCTACAGCTTTGGCTGCCTGCGGAATAGCTTTTTTTCTAAGAGCAATAAGAGCTGCATCACAGGGAGGAATTGAAATAGGATTTCATGCAAAGGAAGCACTGGCAATGGCCGCACAAACCGCTAAAGGTGCCGCTACTCTACTACTGACAAATAAAAACCATCCGGAACATGAAATAGACAGAGTAACAACTCCTATGGGATGCACAATAGCCGGTTTAAACAGAATGGAACATGAAGGCTTCAGCTCTGCAATGATCAAAGGCATTACTGTATCTGCAAACAAAGCTGCAGGACTTTATAAAAAAGACTGACTGATAAATTGATGTGATCTTAGGTTTACTGAATATACTATTTGCATATCTAAAGAGTTTTATCAGTGATTTGTATTCCCAGTCTGGAGTGCGGTTGTGTCAACCGTCTGGTAAAATCTAATACAATGAAGAATAAAATTATATATCAGTTCAAAGACTATTTGATAAAAAAATACGGTAAACCTCTATATCGTGTATCTATAGATCTTGCGCTTGACTGTCCACATAGAGACAAGACAGGAAACGGCTGTATCTTCTGCACAGAAGATGGTGCTAAAGCAAGACATTTAACCAGACATTTGGATTTAAAAACACAGGTGTCTGAAGGTATCAAGTATGTGGAAAGAAGATATAATGCAAATGGGAATTATATTGCCTACTTTCAATCTTACACAAACACCAATGCTTCTGTTGACATTTTAAAAAAGTATTATGAAGAGGTTTTGGCACAGGCCGATTTTAAAATGCTGATAATTTCTACGCGCTCTGACTGTCTTCCGGATGATATACTTGAATATTTATCTGAACTAAATAATCGCTATGAATTATGGGTAGAGCTGGGAGTACAGTCTGCTAACGATGATACACTTAAACGAATAAATCGCGGACATGATTTTTCATCGGTTGAAAGTGCAGTAAAAAAATTATCTGCACTAAATATTAAAACTGCAGCTCATATCATATTGGGGTTGCCTGGCGAAAATATAGTCGACTATCGAAATACTATCCATAAATTGAGCTGTCTACCTTTCTCCGGAATAAAAATACATAATTTACTTGTCCTTAAAAAATCTCCACTGGCAAAAGTTTATAACGACATCAATTTACATTTAATGAATGAATATGAATACGCTTCCGCGTTAATTGACATCATACGAAGAATACCTTCAAGCTGGCCGTTAATGCGAATAAACGCAGATGCTCCGCCTGAAAATATTATCGCACCAAAATGGTCTTTGTCAAAAGGCCAGCTACTGGAATTAATAAAGAACAGTATGCAGCAAAATGGATATATGCAGGGTGATTTGATTGAAGGCAGTGCTGACGACAGCGATAAAGATAACGATAACGATAACGACAAAGATAACGATAAAGACAAAGACAAAGACAACGACAAAGATAAAGATAGTGACAGCAAAAGCATAGCATCATTTCTTAAAGTTAAAACAAACGATGATTCATTTACATTTTACCACCCTGTTTTTAGAGAAAATTTTCACTCCTTGGCTGGGGCTGCTTCAGAAGCCAAAAAAAAGTTTATTGAACCGGCTATGCTTAAAGAGAAACTACAAAGCAACAATAAGTGTATCAATATTTTGGATATAGGCTTCGGGCTTGGTTATAATGCTATTGCAGCAGTAAAAGCTGTACAAAAATATGGAGGCAAAGTTAAAATAATCAGTCTGGAACTAAACAACACTCCCTTAACTCTTGCAAAAGACTTATATAAAGAGGGAACAGTAGAATTTGATATTATTAATACTTTATTGCATAACAATGTATGGAATTCAAATTCAGCTGGAATTGAGATTAAATACGGAGATGCTAGAAACAGTATTCGACAGATAATAGAAAAAATCGATATTGTTTTTATGGACGGTTTTTCTTCTGCTAAAAATCCAGAATTATGGACTTTTGACTTCATAAGAGAAATAGTAAAAAAAATATCTCAAGAAGGATTGATTGTAACATATTCTTCAGCGTTTCCAGTGAGAGGAGCTTTTTTAAGAAATAAGCTTAATGTCGGTACAACTAAACCATTTGGCAGAAAAAAAGGTGGAACAATTGCATCATTGAATACGGAAAATATAAATATACTTCTATCGGAAAAAGAGGCTAATATAGTTTTAAAATCTACAGCTGGTGTTTCTTACAGGGATCCAGAACTTAACTGGCCGGCAAAAAAAATACTTCAGTATCGTGATAAGTTAGTAAAGCACCTCAGAAATAAAGGTGTTCCTAGATGGTTTAAAGAATAATAATGCATATTTTTTTTAAGAAGAAACTATTGAGATAAAGATATAAAGCAGATATACTTAGTTTGTAGTGATAATTTTACATCCATACAAAATTATTAACAAACTATTTAGTATATCTAAAATGAAATTGTTTTCGATAAAAATATCTCCGGTATAACTCAAAAAACAATCAAAAAGTAACCATTATTATGAGAAAAAAAATACTATTTATTGCACTTTTACTCTTTGTTTTTTTATCGTTAACTTCTTTTTCATCAAATATTGCTTCTAAATCAGAAACAATTGAGTATTGGAACAAGGTTCTAATCAACCGTCAAAAAAAAATCTCGTATTTAAGAAATAATATTTCAACCTTCTTAAGTATTATAGATAATAAACGCTCAAATCTCAATAAATCCAAAGAGTTTACTGAAATAAAATTTCAACAACTCAAATTTATTTTGCTAACCAGCTTTAACAGTCCTTATGTTTTTAGACTTACAGTCAAAGAATTAAGCAATCTTGAAAATCTATATACGAATGATTTAAACTCAAGCAAAAAAATACAGTTAAGTGTTAATCAATATCTAGGAATGTTAGATGAAGCTAGTGTGGCATTAAAAATATTAAAAGATAAAAAAATATCTTCTAAACTCAGAGAATCAATTCTGGAGATAGAAAAAGATATTTCTTACATACATGATGAGTTGCAAGCCCCCAAAAACAAGCTGAGTAAAGCTATAGCAATTGCAGATAGCTTAAATTCTGTTATACAAAAAGAGAAAGAGGAGTTTGATCATTTTGTCTGGCATCAGATGCAGTATTACTTCCTAACACCTAGAGATTCTTTGTTTGTCGGTGAGACATGGACACTCTTTAAATATCATATTCAGGAGTGGCACACTATTGCATTTGATTCTTTGATAGAGAAACTCCCAGATTCTTTAACAGAATGGCTCTACTTATTATTTTTTCTTGTTTGCGGAATTCCTGTCTTCTTTTTAGGTAACCTGTTATTTGAGAAATTATTTAAAAGAAAAAAAACTAAATTATTTTATCACACTTGGTTTTGGTTTGTGGTTGCTGGCTGTCTAATGACATTTAATTATCATGCGATTTACTTTCCTGAAACACTCTTTACATATTCAATTGCAGTTATATGTATTATTAGAGGTGTTATGGGGCTTTCGTGGGGATTAAAAAGTAAGCATAGCGTAACTTCTTCATTACCTCATCCACTTGAACCGTTATTTTGGCTTTACGTCTTTGGGATTATTTTACAGATATTGAATGTAACAAGTGCTGTTCTTACATGCCTATGGATCGTGGGAGAAATTGTTACTCTTTTCTTCATGTATCGAAAAATAAAGTTTCCATATCCACTCCTTGAACAAACAATTATAATTCTGTCAGTAATTGTTTGTTTTATATCAATAATAATTACTTCAGTAGGATTTGTTTTTCTTTCTATTCTAGGTTTATTAGTATGGTTTTTGTTAATAATAGGGCTAAAATTTGGTATTAACATAAATATAGCTTTTAAAAAAGCTGTCGCTTCATTCTGTGAAGAAAAATATAAATTAATTAAGCTCTTTATTCTAGGATTTGATATTCCGTTAATTTGGTGTTTAATCATTTTTTTCATTTTTTTCTGGCTTTCCAATCAGCTTATTGAAACAAGTCTTCTTTTGGATTCGCTAGATGCGAAAATAATGTTTTTTGGGGCTTCTCTTAATATCTTTTATATTATTTTTAGTATTTATCTATTTTTTGTCTTTAAAACTATAATTAATCTGGTAAAAGCATCACTTAGCAAACTTTCAAAACAATCTAAAATTGATTCCTCTGTAGCACCTTCTATAACTATTTTGGTCTCATATGCAGCCTGGATTATTTATGCAATGATACTATTAAAACTTTTGGGGGTAAACTTTACAAGCTTAGCAGTGTTGGCTGGAGGGCTTGGAATAGGAATAGGAATTGGATTACGTGATATCATTAACAATTTTGCTTCTGGATTGATTATTTTAGCTGGACGTACTCTTAAGCATGGCGACATTATACAAACAGATCAGCATTGGGGTAGAGTTACAAAAATAACTATAAGATCTACTGTTATACAGACTTTTGATAATGCAATTCTCTCAATCCCAAACTCTCAGATTATATCAAATAAACTGATAAATTGGACCCATAACAATGTTTTAGTTCGCAGGGATATATCCATTGATGTCGCCTATAATTCAGATATAGAAAAAATTAATGAACTGCTTATACAAATAGCAAAAAAATCAGATCATATTTTAAGTAAACCTGAACCAATCGTATTGTTTAATGATTTTGGGAACAGTGCATTAAACTTTATTTTGAGAATATGGATTGATGATATAAATTATATTGTTTCAGTGCCAAGCTCAATCAGGACAGAAATAAATAGAGTATTCAAAGAAAACAAGATCCAGTTTGCATATCCACAACTAGATATACACCTGGATCATAATAATACTGGAACTATACCTACAAATAGTTAGAGCTGTCTGATTACTTACTCTTTATTATTTTTAGGAATTAAGTCAGATTAGTCTACTTTTTTACCTTTCATTATCGGGCAGTTCTGCATCTTCTGCTGTCTTTGCTCCGGTGTCTTATCCTTCATCATCGGACAATTAGACATCATTTTTTGCATTGAAACCTTATCCATTTTATTGCCACTCATCATCGGGCAGTTTTGCATCATTTGCTGTTTTTGCTCGGGTGTTTTATTTTTCATCATCGGACTATTAGACATCATCTTTTGCATTGAAGCCTTATCCACCTTATTGCCACTCATCATCGGACAGTTCTGCATTATTCCCTTGTTACATTCTTTTGTTTTTACTTGAAGCGTTTGTGTTGCACTCTTTTGTGGCATTTCAGTGTTTATGTTTTGAGCTAAGAGATTAAATGAGCTTACTAACAATACACACAATACTAGACTCGCTAATTTTTTCATTTTCTTTTCCTTAAGCTTTTAAATTTCATTAGAGTCAAGAGTTATAATTTTGTTTGGATATTTTTTTACAACTTCAGACAATGTGCCTCTTGGTTCAACAGCTATAGCAAGTGTGCCAGGCTGTTCGGATACGTGTTTCATGATAAAATAATCACCTCCGCTATTTCCGGCAACAAAAATAATTTTGCTTTTCTCTTTTTTTTCTATATTGTTTCCAGCAATAACTTTCCCTTCGTCATCAACTATATAAAGTTTCTTTTCAGAATTTTTAACATATCTGTTGTCATAGACAACCGAAAAAATATCATCCTTCAAAAGTTTAAGTCCATTTCCAGCGATATGCCCGGTTTCAGCGTTGTATGGTACTTCGCATAATTTAAAATTATATTTTCTGTTTTTATTAAATATTATATTATTTTCTATATAGTTAAACATAACAGCTACAAAGTACTGGTTACTGCCTGTGATTATCCATACTTTAAAGCCTGAATCAACCATTTTCTGTAAAACATCCAGCATTGGAAGAAATGCATATTTTTTAGGACTATAAGTGTCAAGATAATAAGCTACTGATGCTGACATATTCTTCGTGCTCATTCCTGCCGTAAATATTGATGTGTCTGTAAATTTGCTGTATTGATCAGGGTGGATATTCGTTCTTCCTTCTAAGTATTTATCTCTATTAATAACGTTATTTACAAAATCACCATCGTTTGTTTTAAACATTGGAAAAAGTGGAAATGAAAATTTCTTACTGTTGTAAGCTGCCCAAATATAATATGCGGGCTGACCGGCAAATTTTTTATTCTTCATTTCTTTTACAGAAATATTTTCGTTATAGAGGGTTCCATCCCAATCAAAAACAGCTATTTTACCTTTGCCTTTATTCACTTCTATAAAAGAGTTTATCCTTACAAGTTTCTTGTAAGTCTTCCAGTTATTAAAATCCCAATGAGGATAATCGGCCTGAATAGGCGCTATAGTTTTTCCTTCGTAGTTTGGAACATGTTCTGTCGATTGGCAGGCTCCAAGCAGAAAAACTGTAGTTATGGCTGCAATCACCACAAAACTTTGATAGATTTTTTTCATTTTTTCTCCTTTTTTTTTAAATGTTTTTTTTAAATTTATTCACGAAATGATTTCTTAGGTCCTTCTTTCATGTTTTCACTTATTGTCACATATAAAATAATTAGAAAAACCAACAGCATAAATATTCCACTCAAAACTATTATTGTAGGTATGCCGAAATGTTCCTCTACAAAACTTGAATAAAATTCTCCGGCATAAGTTCCTATTCCTGAAGCAGCAATAAAAAAACTAACTAAACGAGGTGAAGGGTTTTCCAGAATAAGAGTGCCAAAAGAAATTGCAGACCCATATATAGTTGAGCATCCCAACCCCAATACTGAAATTGCAATAAGCATCATTGTTCCGTTGACAGCGTAAAATATAAAAAAATAGCTAATAAAGGCAAGTACTGCTGAAAGCATGATATAAGTGTTTACATTCATTTTTACAAGAACAATACTGGCAATTAAACAGCCCAAACCGTAAAATGCCCAAAAAAATGAAATTCCTAATGTAGCAACTGCTATTTTAATGTGTAAGTAATCTGTTAAAAATGTAACCACCCAGTAGTTAAATCCCATAAAGGAAGTAAATGTTAAAAAGATAGCAAAACCGATTAAATAGATATTTAATGTCCAGGGAGAGAATTTCTCTTTAACATCACCTTTATCTGTATGATGAAGATTTACATTTGGAAGTTTTGTAAAGGTAAGAACTATTACAATAAAGGCCCAGACTATTAATACTATTACATATAATATTTTCCAATCAACGTGTCTAGCTAATAACTGCCCGGCTAGAATAGGAAAACAGAAAGAACCAATAGCAAAAAACAGATCAAGAAGATTCATGCCTACTGAACGCTTATGTCCTTCAAAGCTATGAGCTATTATGTAAAATGGAATTGTGACCAGAGCTCCAAACCCAAATCCCAGAACCAGCAATACTGGAATCATAGCAGTCATTGTAGGAGCGATGTACATAGATCCTAAACAGAATAAATATAATATTGCAATTAAATAAATTTCGACTTTGAGTGAAATATATTTAATGATGAATCCATTAGATAGTTGAGCAATTAGCATACCTAGCATAAATAGAGCGAACACAGTACCAGTATACGCTAAATTACTTTTAAAATCATGGGCAACTGAATCTTTTACTATAAATGGTAGTGATACGGCAATACCTGTAATAAAAGTAAGAGAATAAGCTACAATTGATAATTTAATACGACCTATTTTCGAATACTCTTCCATTTTTTCTCCATTTTTTTATTTTATGATTAAAATTATTACAACAAGCTCTAGTGATTTTAATTCTATATGATATGTATCCATAAATCAAGTTCCCGTTTAACTAATTACTTCTAGGTCATATGTGGTGTCCTATTTTACAATTACTTTTTTTCATTAATATTTATTGGGAATTTGTTAAGAATGATAAAAAATGAGTTATAAATATTAGTGTTTTTTTTATACTAGTTGTATTGTATACATGCTTGAAAATATGTTTTTTGACTGTAACCCAAGGAGATACACTATGAAAAATAAACTTGAAATTGCTAAAAACTGGCTTCCGCGTTATACCGGAATGTCTATAAATAAATTTGGAGATTATATGCTTCTTACAAATTTTAGCAATTATGTAGTCAAGTTTGCAAACCAATTCGGCTGTGATTTTTATGGTGAAAACAGAGCTATGCAGGCTGCAACAAACAGTCGTGGATTAAGTATTATAAATTTTGGAATGGGATCTCCTAATGCAGCTACAATAATGGATCTCCTTGTTGCAAGGAAACCTAAAGGCGTACTTTTTTTGGGGAAATGCGGAGGATTAAAACGTTCTACAGAAATAGGTCACTTTATCCTTCCAATAGCCGCTATTCGTGGAGAAGGGACGAGCAACGAATATTTTCCTCCCGAAGTCCCAGCGCTTCCATCATTTAAACTCCATAAGTTTGTTTCAGACAAAATAATTGAAAATGGGCATGATTATCGTACTGGTGTTGTATATACTACAAACCGACGTGTATGGGAACACGATAAGCCGTTTCAGGATAAACTTAAACGTCTGAGATGTATCGCAATTGATATGGAAACTGCTACTCTTTTTATTGCTGGCTATTACAACGAAATAGCACGAGGAGCGCTTCTTCTCGTTTCAGATGTTCCGATAACTCCGGAAGGTGTCAAAACTGAAAAATCAGATACTTATGTAACCAGTAAATGGGTAGATATTCACTTGCAAACTGGCATTCAGGCTATGACAGAAGTAGGAGAAAAAGGTGAAAAAATTAAACATCTTAGATACTAATTACAAACAGGCTAAAGGAAAATGTGTGCTATGCTTATCTTTTTTGAGACTGTCAACGTTTTAGCAAGTATTAAAAGATAAAGATTAAAAAATAAAATTTTTTTTAATCGTGCATAAAATTGCCTTTTATTAATGCTTAAAGCTTGACTATTTATTGTTTATTGGCTACAATCATATATGTTGTCAGCCTTTTTTAGCAGTGTGTTTTATTCTTAACTTTATGTTAATGAACAGTTATACTTTTTTAATATAAGAAAGAGGTAAAATGATGAGAATTTTAATTGCCGATAAGTTTCAGGAAGCTTATCTTGAAGACTTAAATTCCCTGGGGCATGATGTGGTACTCAATCCCGATTTAAAAGCAGAAGAGCTGGTCAAAAAAATTGTCGGTTATGATGTACTTATCGTAAGGAGTACAAAGGTGAAAGCTGATGTAATAGTTG
Organism: uncultured Victivallales bacterium; assembly: GCA_964625675.1. GTDB lineage: Bacteria > Verrucomicrobiota > Lentisphaeria > Victivallales > GWF2-38-69. Next base: position 32,172 of record CAZVCD010000002.1, read on the forward strand.
CTTCTGATAAATTAAGTCTTATTATCCGTGCTGGTGCCGGTGTAAATACTATTGATGTTGAAGCTGCTGCTGACAAGGGGGTTTTTGTCTGTAATACTCCGGGTAAGAATTCTGTTGCTGTTGCTGAACTCGCATTTGGTCTTATGTTGTCGCTAGACAGAAAAATAGCGGATTGTACTCGGGATTTGAAAGATAAAGTGTGGAATAAGAAAAAATATTCTAAAGCAGATGGTATTTTGGGAAAAACTCTTGGGATTATAGGGTTTGGTGAAATAGGTATTGCATTTGCAGATAGAGCTAAAGCCTTTGGTATGAAGGTTCTTGCTTACGATCCTATAGCGGAGCAGAAAAAAACCTTTAAAATTGAACGCCGTATTGATGACAGGTTGTTTGCTTTTTGTCCTTCAATTGAAGAATTAGTTAAAGCCTCTGATGTAGTTACTATCCATGTACCGTCAAATCCCCATACCAAAGGAATGGTCGATAAAGAATTTTTAAAACATATGAAGCCGAATTCAATACTTCTAAATACTTCTCGTGGGGATATTGTAGATGACAAAGCATTGATTAAGACTATGGATGAGAAAAACATTATGGTCGGACTGGATGTTTATAATGATGAATGTGCTACGGCCACAGGAAAATTTGAAACACCTCTTTCAATGCACCCTAATGTTTATGGAACCCACCATATAGGAGCTTCTACAGAACAGGCTCAGAATGCTATTGCGGCAGAAGTAATTGAAATACTTAAGGAGTATGAAAAGGGAATTGTTCTTCACCCAGTTAACATGGAAATGGAACCTGTAGTCAAATATACAATTATAATGCGTGTATTCGATCATGTAGGAGTATTAGCATCCGTATTATTGTTGTTAAAAGAGCAGGGAGTAAACCTGCAAGAGATGGAAGGGCGCGTTTTTTCCACTAAGAATGCACAGCAGATAATTCTTCATGTAAATAAATGTCCGGATGATGAGACTATTGCTAAAATACGTGAGGTAGATAATATAATTCAGATTGATGTTAAAAGCAGTGTTGAATAATATAACAAATACAGATTTAATCGCACTAAGTGTGTTAATTTTAATGTTTTTTAGATTAACAAAAAGAGAGGTAGAAAAATGAGCAAGAGAGTTTTTAATTTTGGTGCTGGTCCGTGTACGCTTCCACTTTCAGCTTTAGAAGAAGCACAACAGGAATTTACGAATTACATGGATAGTGGTATGTCCGTTATTGAGCTTAGCCATCGCGGAAAAGAATATGATCAGACACATACTGAAGCAATGGCCTTGGCTAAAGAAATTTTTGGTGCACCTGAAGACTTTGAAGTTATGTTTATTCAGGGTGGTGCATCCATGCAGTTCTCTATGATTCCGATGAATCTTCTTGCTGACGGAGAAAAAGCTGCATATATTGATTGTGGTGCCTGGTCTGGCAAAGCGCTAAAAGATGCAACGTATTATGGGGATGCTTACGCTGCCTGGTCTGGCAAAGATGAAAAATATACTCGCATGCCAAAAAATAGTGAAATAAAATTGCAGCCTAATACACGCTATCTGCATATAACTACAAATGAAACCATTGGTGGAATCAGGACAATTGAATGGCCTGAAGTTGATGTTCCTCTGGTAGCTGACATGTCTTCTGATTTTATGACACGTCCTATCCCATGGGAAAAATTTGATATTGTATACGGTGGAGCTCAGAAAAATTTAGGACCTGCCGGTATGGCTGTTGTTTTTATCCGTAAAAGCATTTTAGATAAAACAAATAAAAATATTGGCGGATATCTTCGTTTTGATATTCAGTGTAAAAAAGAGTCTCTCTACAATACACCTCCTGTTTTCGCGATTTACATGATGGGTAAAGTTCTTAAATGGATGAAAAGTCTTGGAGGTTTAAAAGAAATAGAAAAAAGAGCTGATGAAAAAGCTGCTGTTGTATACGAAGCTATTGATGGAAGCAATGGATATTACAATTGCCCAGTTGCCAAAGAGAACAGATCTGTTATGAATATTGTATTTAGGCTTCCTACAGAAGAACTTGAAGCCAAACTTATTAAGGAAGCTACTGCTGCGGGCTTTATTGGTCTTAAAGGGCATAGAGATGTTGGTGGTTGTAGAGCAAGTTGCTACAATGCTATGAGCATGGAAGGTGTTCAGGCATTAAAAGCATTCATGGGAAAATTCCATCAGGAAAACCCGGCATAAATATTTTTCTAAGGCAGCGAGAGAACTGCTGCCTTAAGATAAATCTTATTTTTTGCCTTTTTGTTTTATTGTGATAGTTAACATTTTTGACTATTAACATGTTAAAAAGCAAATTTCTGAACACTTAATTTTTTTTTAAAGTAAGGAGATAAAAAAATGGCTGATATTAGACCTTTTAGAGGATATACACCTTCACCGGAATTAGCATCTCAAGTAGCAGCACTTCCGTATGATGTTATGTCTTCTGAGGAAGCAAGAGTTATGGCTAAAGGAAACCCATATTCTTTTTTACATGTAAGTAAATCAGAAATAGATTTTCCTGTTGGTACTGATTCGCACAGTGATGTTGTATATGAAAAGGGTGCTGAAAACTTACAGAAACTTATCAGTGAATGCATCCTTGTCAGAAGCGAAACACCATGTTTCTATATTTACAGACAAAAAATGGGTGATATTCAACAGACTGGTATTGTTGCTGGAGTTTCCGCATTAGAATATCAGTCAGGCCTGATTAAAAAACATGAGCATACGAGAAAAGAAAAAGAAGATGATCGAGCTAAGCATGTAACTATATTGAATGCTAATTCAGGACCTGCATTTCTTACATATCCGCATAGAGCTGGAATTGATGCTCTTGTCTCTGAGATTACATCAGAAAATCCAGATATAGATTTTGTTGCTGATGATGGTATTGCACATACACTTTGGATTGTTAAATTCGAAATTCAAATCAAAAAAATTGTAGATTTGTTTAAAGAAATACCGGCACTTTATATTGCTGATGGCCATCACAGGTCTGCTGCAGCTTCAAGAGCTTGTATAATGCGCAAAGGAGCAAATCCAAATCATACAGGAAATGAACCATATAACCATTTTCTTGCTGTTATTTTTCCAGAAGATCAACTTTATGTTATGGACTACAACAGGGTTGTGAAGGATCTCAATGGTTTAACTCCTTCAGAAGTTAAACAAAAGATTGAAGCAAAATTTGACGTTACAGAGCTCAATGTTGCTGATCCAGAGGGTGCAAAGCCTAAGAAACGCGCAGAGTTTGGCATGTATCTTGATGGAAAATGGTATTCTCTGGCCCCGAAAGCAGGAGTTGTTCCGGCAAACGACCCGGTAAAATCACTGGATGTATCAATTCTCCAGAACAATATACTGGATCCAATATTGGGAATTGATGATCCTCGGACGAATAATAGAATTGATTTTATTGGTGGAATTCGCGGATTGAAAGAGTTGGTTCTCAGATGCAATAATGACTGCAAAGTCGCTTTTGCTCTTTTTCCAACAGGCATGGATCAGTTGATTGCAATTGCTGATACAGGTCAGGTAATGCCGCCGAAATCTACATGGTTTGAACCAAAACTACGTTCAGGTATGGTAGTAAAAACTATGGATTGATAAATATAATTCAAATATTCTTTTAAATTAAAGGCATATTCTAAATAGGATATGCCTTTAATTTATATTCTATCAAAAGTAGTCAAAAACTATTATTTTAAATTTTACTAATAAATCTCTTATTAATTACTTTCCAGCGTAATTCGTTTTCAACCTTACCTTGAATCCATTCTTTTAATTTGGTTGGATAATTTAACCTTCCTATTTGCTTTATTTCTTTGGTGCTGCAGCGAAATAAAATTGAATCAAAAGGGATTTTATTGCCGAATGCGGAAAGAAGGCTTTTTCGCGCTTTAAAATAGCAATTCCTATAAGACTGATTCCTTATTAAAAGAAATATAGGATATATAAAAGCTATTACCCAGAAAATTAACATTGGGAGGATGCCTGAAAAGAAAAACGTATTTATAGATTGTACGGCGAGAAGTAAAAAAAGTGGAAAGAGGAGGCATATAGCGTCGAAAGGGCTCTGGAAGCAGTTTCCAAAAAACCTACGGAACGAGCTTGATGATAGTTTATAAGCAAAAAATTCTTCTAAATGTCTGTCTTTTATCGGTTCTCTTGCAGCATGGCTGAGTTCATGAGATAACAATTCGTTTCTACTGTACCAGAGCCATTTTTTTTTATTAGAAAAAGCAGCGCGTATCAGGAAAAATGTAAATCCGGTTTCGGATGTAGCGGAACATCCGCCTGTTAATAGACCAAGGCCTTTAGACAGAAAGAACCCGGGAATCCAGTTTATTGAAAAATTATATGCTTTCTCTGTCAACTCAGACGCTTGTGCCAGAATATCTCTATCGATGAGGTTATTGTTGGACGCGTAGACTTTATGAAAAAGTTCAATTTGTCCTTTTGTTTCAAGTTCTTCTTTTAGACCTTGTATTTCCAATTCTATATTAAGCAGTCTTTCTTTATATGATAGAATACTTTCATTGTGTCCGATCAACAGACCTTGTTTGTCAAGAGAAACAAGGTTGTTAATATCTACCTCATCCAAGTTTTCAATTTCTGTTTTGCTTAACGGAAATTTTAAAGTTTTTTCAGAGAATTGTTTCATAAAAGGAAAATTTTATTAAGATTTCTAGTTTAGTGTCTTAATTAAGATAGTTAATATAGGTTTTATTTACGACTTAGCGAAAGTAAAATCATAAAAAAAATTATATCTCAAATAGAATAGTTTTTAATAAATAATTGCTTATTAAGAGCAAATCTACTATAATTGTTATTAGCTTGTTCTATTTATTTTGATAATCGATTTATTTTTTGTTAATAACATTACAAAGAGGAGAGGTTTATGAAATTTTTTATTAGGTATTTGTTAGGGGCTCTTCTATTATTATCTCCATTGGTTACACAGGCATCTTCTCCGTTTAGTTCAACGGTTAGAAATAATGTTATATCGAATTTGCTTCCGAATATTGCCATATCGAACAATGATTTCCCTAATGCTAATAAATCAGGAGCAGGGGAGACGCAAATTGGTTCAGTAATCGCATCTTCTTATAGCACCGACAATCCTAGTCCAAACAATAATTATATGTATACCTGGGCTAGAGATACAGCTATTACAATGAATGAAATTTTTTACCTTTTAGATGAATCATTGCTTAATAGTGATCAAGCTAATATTAATAAATATGGCCAATATATGCTTAATTATGTAAACTGGCTGAATTATATAGATAAAAAATCAAGTTTCTACCCTGGTATTGCAAGGTGCTATGTGAATGGAGTTCCTGATACAGCCTGGATGCAGCCTCAGAATGACGGTGCTGCTTTGAGAAGCATTGTTCTAATTAATTTTGCCAACCTTCTACTTGATAATAATGTCACTATTAATAGTAAAGTTTATGGTAAGACATATGTTTCTGATAACCTATATAAAGCAACAATGAATCAGGATCAGTGGGGAATTATAAAATATAATCTGCAATATGTTAACGGGAAGGTAAGTAATAAGTGTTATGGACTTTGGGAATCATGTAATGCTATACACTTTTTCACACAGATGGCTCAGTTGAAAGGCCTTTTGCTAGGAGCTGGATTTGCTTATAAAATGAATGATCCTGGTGCTGGAGTAGCTTATCTACAAACGGCTTATAATTTATATCCTAAATTTAAGAGTTATTATAAAATGTATAAATATAATAGTAAAAATCAGGGAAACTGTTATTTTGAAGGTTTAAATGCACCGGGAGATGTGTATCCAACAAATCCAAACAATGATGGTGGAAGTAATTTTAAAGATTACAGGGGATTGGGATTAGATATATCATCGCTTTTGGGTATTTTGTATGGCAGAATATCTTCAACTCAACAGACATTTTTAACGAAATATATCCCTTCAGCCGGGCATAGTAATTTACAGGCAATTTTAAAAGGGATGCCTCAGGTTGGAACAGAGGAAACAATAAATACTGTTAATTTATTAATCCAATCTTTTATGCCTAATGGAGGAATGGATCCATACAGCCTTAATGATAATATGCCTGGTGGAGTTGCTGTTTTGGGGCGTTATCCCGGTGACTTATATAGTGGTGGAACATGGGATAAGGTGGGTGCTCCGGCAAACGCATGGTTTATTTCTACTATAGCATTAGCACAGTATTATTACCTTACTAATCAGGCGAGCCTTGGGAATCAGGTTATGAATTTAGGTGTTCTTCCGTATATGGGCAAAAATAACATTATGTCTGAACAGTTTAACAGAAGTAGCGGGAAACAGTGTAGTTTTCAAAATCTTTCTTGGAGCTATGCTATGTATCTGTTTACCTACAGAGTTTTTAATGGCGGTGCGCTGTAGTATTTGTCTTGAAGATTCAATAAACAATCTAAGGAAAACATGGAAAAACCAAGCCTATAGAGGAAATAAAACATCTTCTCTGGACTAAAGATGCGAAAAAATTCTTTGAATATCGTATTAACTGGAAAAAATGGTATATCCTTCTTGCTGTTTACTGTGGGCTGATCACGCTAATTTGTTATCTGTTTCAATTTATTCCTAAATGGATATAGTCAGAAGTTTTCTTGGCAAAGAAACTGTATTGATTTGAATGCAGTACAATATGTAGAAAAATTCTAGTTTTTTACTTGAGACAACCTGTATATAGGTAAAAATATGAAAAAAATATCAATAGTTGTAAATATATATATAAACACCACTCCTGAACAGGAAAATACTTTTGACCATGCTACCGATTTTAATGAATTTGATACAGATAATACGTTTACAGACTTTTATAAATCTGTTAAAAAGTTGAATCTGCCTAGTGATCACTGTTACGATTTGTATGTTTTCGCAATTGCAGCTAACAATGATACTTCGAAAGATGTGAAGATAAAACAGAAGATAGCAGAAATAGTTAAAGAAGCAGGATTTGATGTATTCGTTATTACCAACAGTGAAGTTTATAAATTAAAAAGAGAAGGTAATACTTTCCTTTCAGTAGACGGCTATTGTGAGATAAGAAACCTTGGTTTTATCTTTCCTTATCACAACAATTCGGATTTTGTAATTCAGTTTGATGATGATGAAATAGTGCGTGAAAATTATCTTGTTAGAATGATAGAAATATATGATGCTAATCCTGATATTTTCTCTCTTAATGCTTTGTACGAAAAAGATGGCAGCGTCACTGTTGACGAGAGTTCTGATATGGAATGCTGGAAGAAATGTGCAATGATGAATGAAGATTTTAACAGGTTGTCCAAAGCAGTTGAACCAATCGAGTCAATATTTGGACTGGGCGGTAATATGACATTTAAAAGAGAATATTTTTCTCAAATTTGTTATCCTGAAAAAGTATCCAGAGGAGAAGATTTCGCGTTACTGCTGTCTGCGAGATTAGTATACGTTAATGGTAATGAAAAATGTGGAATTGCTTCCGGTAACCAGAAATTTAAAAGCTACTTTGTTTCAGACAAAGATATGACAATAATACATGAACCACCGGTAAGCACGCCGAAAAAACATAAACTAAAAATTGATTTTACCAGATTTATTATGCAGAAAGCTCTAATGAAAAATCACCTGTCGATGGATGAACTACATAAATTGAGTAGATATATTTACAGAATGCTTTCAATAGAGGATTATCTGGAATTCGCGAAAGAAGTATATATAGAAGCGGCTGAAACAGATCCGAAAGCCTATCCTGAAGAATTTATTAATTCTGAATTAGCAGATATAAAGGAACTCCTGAATGAATACGGTAAAAGGGATTTATTTGAGGAGTATAAAGGTTATCAGAAACAATATATAAATTCATTAAAAAATAATAGAATTGATGTATATGATTATCAGGTGAAAAACTAATCTTAAGGCCTGAAAATGGAATTTTATAATATAAAACTTACCTTTTATACTGAAGGTACATGCCTTTGGCTTGTTAAAATTTTTGTTCTTGGTTAACTCGCAGGAATTTAATCTCTATTATTACTTATAATTTACTCCTACGCTAAAGCTTCGGAGGATAAATATCGAAAATCATTCCATTTTGGGTGTAACTTATTGATAGATAACAATTTTGTTGATATTAAAAGAAAATAATAAAACAGGTATAACTTGTTGCAATCAAATAAAAACGGTGTACTGTTTATTGTTTTATTTTGATTCTTTGATTAATAAACTATTGTCAATTAATGTGTTGTATTATACCGGAGGTATTTTTGTTTTTGGTTTCTTTACGAAATTTTAGCCTTCTTTATTTCTATTATTTTTCTAAAACCATTTCGCTATGGGTATAATTGATTAGAGATAGTCTTGTTGAAAATAAGGATAAAATCCTAAGATAAAAAGAAATTTAAACTTCCTGTGTATTTGGGTTATGGTGTTATATGAGAGAAGATTTTTTAGATAGATTAACTTCAAAACTTGACAGTCTGGATTCAAACAATATGCAGGCTTTTATTCTGCATCTTGTTAAGGACAAAGGTTTTTTGGAAACTATATTTAACACGATAAAGGAAGGTATTGTTGTAATAGACAGAAGCTTACACATACAGTATACGAATAAAAGTGCTGCCGATATGCTTGGGATTCCCGATAATATTCACGAACAGAAAATTTCAAAATTTTTAAGAGATATTGATTGGAAGCGTATTTTACAGGAAGATGAAGAAGAGTGGTATAGAATATCCAGGCAGGATGTCAAGGTTTTTTACCCCAGACGCAGAATTTTGAATTTTTATATTGTTCCTCATGATAATGACCAGGAACTGGCAACTATTATTTTAAATGATATTACAGAATCAAGATTAAGTGCACTAGAAAATTTTGAGTCGGAAAAAACCGAATTAATATCAATGTTGGCTGCAAGTGTTGCACACGAAATAGGAAATCCTCTAAACAGTCTAAATATTCATTTACAACTGTTGGAACGGCACTGCAGAGGGACAGACGAAAAACCTGCGGATGATGAAGCTCTTGACATGATAAATATTGCGAAGAATGAAGTTAAAAGACTTGATCTAATTATTGCTCAGTTTTTAAGCGCGATTCGTCCTACGAAGCCAAATATGGAAAAACTTGATTTAAAAGAGTTGGTTATAGCTACTTTAAATTTTATGAAGAATGAAATAAAAGATCGTTCAATAATGGTCCATTGTGAATGGCCTGATGTTATGCCTGATATACCGGGGGATTCGAATCAGTTGAAACAAGCTGTATATAATTTGATAAAAAACGCTTCTCAGGCGATGCCGGAAGGCGGACGGATAGATATAATATGTACTGCGGATGAGGATAATTTACGACTGTCAATATCAGATACCGGTTGTGGTATTTCCGCAAAAGATATGGGGAATATTTTTGAACCGTATTTTACCCGCAAACAAACTGGTACAGGTCTTGGGTTAATGATTGTGGAAAGAATTATCCGTGAACATGGCGCGGAATTGGCGGTTGAAAGTGAGCCGGGAAAAGGTACAGTATTTAGAATAAATTTTCCTTTACATTCGCAAAGGGTAAAGCTGCTTCCATCATCTGAATAAATTTTATTTTATAGTAAGGCTAAATTATACCCACGGTATAAGACTGAAAATTATGAAACTTGATAAAGATAAAAAAACGATTTTGCTTGTAGAGGACGATCGCAATACGCGAAACGGAATAGCAAAATTATTAAGATATAAATATGATATTACAACTGCAGAAGATGGCATGCGGGGAATCAATATTTTAAAGAAAAATAATTTTGATTTAGTTGTTACGGATATTCAAATGCCTGGTGCCGATGGAATGGATATATTAAAAGAGACCTTGAAAAAAGAGCCAAAACCTCCGTGCATTCTTATAACAGCATATGGTTCCATTGAAACAGCCGTAGAGGCAATTAAAGCTGGTGCCTATGACTTTATATCTAAACCTGTAAACGTAGATAGAATGGAGCAGATTTTTGAAAGAGCGCTTGAGTCTAAAGACTTGAAAGAAGAAAACAGACGGTTGAAAAAACGACTCAATGACAAGTACGGTTTGGATAATATTATTGGCAAATCTTCAAAATTGCGTGATGTTTTTGATATGGTAAAACAGGTGGCACCTGCTAAATCAACGATACTCATTACAGGAGAAAGCGGTACAGGTAAAGAATTGATTGCCCAGGCAATTCATACTTTAAGTGGTAGGAAAGGGGCATTTGTCCCTGTACATTGTGCGGCGCTATCTGCTAGCTTACTGGAATCAGAGTTATTTGGACATGAAAAAGGAGCATTTACCGGAGCATATGAGAAGAGGGCAGGGCGCTTTGAAATAGCGAATAAAGGTACGATTTTTCTCGATGAAATTGGAGAAATTGATCCATCAGTGCAGGTTAAGTTGTTGAGAGTCCTCGAAACCAAAACCTTTGAAAGAGTTGGTGGTATACAGCCTCTAACGACCGACACTAGGATTGTAACAGCTACAAATCGCAATCTTAAAGAAATGGTGAAGAATGGTGAGTTTCGGGAAGATCTTTTTTACCGATTGGATGTACTGAATATCGAACTTCCGCCTCTTAGAGATAGAAAAGAAGATATTCCTTTGCTTGTTAATAGTTTTATTGATTACTTTGCTGCGGAAAACAATAAAAAGATTGCCGGTGTTTCAGATGACGTACTGAATATATTTGGCTCTTATAACTGGCCTGGCAATATTCGAGAGCTCAGAAACTGTATTGAGAGAATGGTTGTACTGTGTCGGGAAGAAATTTTACAGATTGGAAATATACCATATAATATTAGAGAGAAAATGTCTCCTGATCTTGTAGAAAAAAATATTTCCTACAATACGCTTCACCTTGAGAGCAATGAGAAAAAACTCATTATTTTAGCACTTGATGAAACTGGCGGCAACAGAACTGCAGCTGCAGAAAAACTGGGTATTAGCAGACGTACTCTGCATAGGAAATTAAACGAATACGGTATTAAGTAGTCGATCTATTTTTTAAAACATTTTTCCAGTCTTCTTTAAAGAATGTCTTTCTGTTTTTCAAAAGATTAAATTTAACTATACACCAGAGTGCGACTACGCCGTCTTTCCAGGTAATTTTTTTGCCTTCATCGTATGTTCTACCATTATATGAGATTGGCAGTTCATAAATCTTTAGAATTCCGGCCTTTGCTATTTTTGCAGTTATTTCAACTTCAATTCCGAAACGATTTGATTCAAAATTAATATTTTGAATAACTTCTCTGCGGAATGCTTTGTAGCATGTTTCAATGTCAGTAAAGTTTAAATCAGTCAATAAGTTAGAAAGAAATGTTATAAATTTATTACCAAGTTGATGTCGGTAGTATAATACTCTGCCTGATCCTCCCTGGAATCTTGAACCATAAACCACATCTGCTTTTCCGTTTAATAATGGCTTTAAAATAGCAGGATAGTCATCCGGTGAATACTCTAAATCCGCATCCTGTATTATAACAATTGGTGCTGTAGCTAAGTCAAAGCCTTTTATGATAGCTGCGCCTTTACCTATATTTCCAGGTTGCTTTGCAAACTTTATTTTATTATGCTTTAAATAAGGTTCAATAATTTTAGCAGACTGATCTGTTGATCCATCATCAATTACAATGATTTCAGCTACTTCTTCCTTGGGAAGTAATTCATCCAAAACAATTGAAATCGTTTTTTCTTCATTATAAACGGGTATAACCACGCTGAGAACGTTAGTAAAGTTCATACTTTTTTTCCTACTCAATATCAATTATAAAGAAAATAATAAAGCAAGTTTAACTTGTCCTTCTCAGAATTGCTAACTATATTAAAATAAAAGAATAAAACAAGTTTAACTTAGTTAAGAACTTAGAAGAAAGTCCAATTATGGTTAAATACAAAAAACTTGGGAACACGTATAACTTATATATAAAATCAGCCTCGGAGTTCCAGGATATACTTAAAATACACCCTTCCTTATGGATTGCCACAAGCGCACCGTTAAATGCGTTTGAATTGAATAGCACATTTCTGAAGTATTTTAATTCAAATCCTAACACTAGAATAACTTACATTGAAATACAGCAGGCTGTTAAGTGGCTGATTGAAGTTTTGAGTAATTATAACGGTATTAACGATAAATTGGATCACATATGTCTTGATTGGATAAATAGAGAGCATCCCGATGGATCAATTATTTTTTCTGAAACAGAAAAAATATTAAATCGTATCGGGTGTGATAATTTGAATGAAATATCACTGGAGCAGATCGGAGCAGTTAAGGCTGAGGTAGAGAAATATCCGGTAAGTGAAAGTGGAGTAGCTATTGTGGATGCAGCCTCTACCGAGGAATTAAAATGTTACATGCAACATGTAATAGATGTAACTGGCGGAGAAGATCACATAACCGGCGTGAAAGGGGTTGGTGCATCAGTTCTTGAGAAGTTTAATCAAAAACTCAATGATTATATTACATGGCATGGATGTTATACTGATGCTTTACAGGGGAAAAATAAAGAACTATTACCCTGGGGAGAGGATACTGACAGTATCTTTCAGCAATATTTAAAATTTAAAAATAAAATTGATCAATATTTTATTCAATGCAAGACCTTTTTCTTTTCAAAACAGGTTTCTGATAATGTTACTTTTCTGAGTGATACTGAATTTGATAAAGTGAATTGGCATGAAGTTAAAGAACTGGAACAGTTCCTTATGAATGCACCATTAGCCAGACCAAACGATAAAGTGATGCTTGACTTAACTAAGGCCGAAATGATCAATCCTCTCTTTCTAGAAGAATTAAAGATATTTTTAGCTCGGGTGTCGGGGGAGGGGAAAGTTAAAAGCGAACAGCTTAATACTGCCTTATGGTCTAAAATTAAAGCTTTGTTTAGTAGCTATCAGGCTTGGTTTGATGGAAATCCGTCTTCAGCAATGGATAGTATAGATTTATCTTTATTAAAACATTATAAAGATAGTTCGTATTATGAAAGCATTATGAAGATTATTGAATCATGTGAAGAAACAGCAATTGAAATGAATAATATTCGACTGATTGAAAAACTTATTTCCTTTCAAAAAAATATGCTGATTTTTGTTAATAATTTTGTGAGTATGCCATTGCTCTATGACTGTAAGAATAAAGCTTTATTTGAAAAAGGTTCTTTATTAATCGATGGAAGACAGATGGACTTTAGTATTCTAGTTGAAAATAAAGCTGCTCATATGAAAATAGCTAAAGCCTGCAATATATTCGTACTATATTTAGAAATAACACCTGATTCTTTAAAAAAATATACAATTGTTGTTCCTGTAACTAATGGTCGTAAAGGTAACCTAACAATAGGAAAACGCGGAGTTTTTATTGATAATAAAGGATCAGTTTCAGATGCAGTTGTCGTAGATCTTATTGAAAATCCAATCAGTCTTAGGGAAGCACTGCTTTATCCGTTTAAAAAAATAGGCTCTGTCTTTTCCAATCGTTTCAGTGCAATAAGTAAGGATACTGATACAGCTTTTTCTAAATCAGTTACAGATGTTTCGCAGGGAAAATCTATTTCCCAGAAAGCTCCTGCAGGCAAAACTTCTGCATTTAATCCGGCTTCTCTGCTTATGGGCGGCGGTATTGCAATTGCTGCACTGGGCTCTTCTTTTGCTTATATTATGAGCAAACTATCTTCTATCTCTCCTTTAAAAATACTTTTGACAATTGTTGCAATAATAGCCCTCTTTATATTAATTACATTGATTACTACTTACTTTAAGTTAAAACGCAGGGATTTTAGCCCTATTCTAGAAGGCTCCGGTTGGGCTATTAATACGAAATTGAAATTGACAAGAAGACTTGCTCGAATTTACACGCAAAGGCCTGCATGGCCCAAAGGAACAAAAAGAAAGCGGTTTTAGGTGTCTTACTTTTTAGCATGCAATGTTAAATAAATTTAGTGTACAGGAATTTGCTTTTTAAATTCTTTATAATCAACATAATCATGATTTCAAACAGAAGTAAAAAGATCCGCCTTCGCCAGAGGCTTCCGTCTTCGCATAAAGCTTCGCCGAGATAAAATGGCGGGACAAGCAAAAACAAGATTTATCTTGTTATTTATACTCTGGAATGACCCTGATACTAAAGTTGAAAAATGGGAATATTGGAAGAAATCCGTTTTCCATATAGTTTATTAGTCCAAATTGAAAAGCTAAGGAATTTTTATTGTAATTAAGATTCAAAAGACCTATCTGAGAACCACTGAAGTCTTTCGAGTTGTTAGCAAGGCCCAGCTGCAATCCACTTGAATTTTTACCCTGATAATTTAATAAACCCAATTGAGCACCGGAACTGTTCTTTGAATTTATATTTCCTACGGCTAACTGAACACCGGAAAAGTTGTTTTCATTATAATTACAGCAGGCTATTTGCAGGGCATTTATTGAACTACCTAACATATTCGCAAAGGCAAGCTGAACCCCATCTACTTTTTTTGTATTGAAAGTAACCATGGCAGCCTGTAAACCATTAATTGCTTTAGTCTGAGATATTATTGCAAATTCAACTCCGTTGACTTTATATTTATCAATATCATCAATAGTGTAGGCCCATGGAACTCCAAATTTAACGCCTCCAACATTTTTTGCACCCGGCCAGTTTTTCACACCCGGCCATACTGAAAACTGAATAGGGGTATAATCCATATTTTTGTTGTTATTAGATGCGAATGATGTTAATGCCGTCAGCATTATAACTGCAATAAGAATTGTTAAAGGTATTTGTTTTTTCATCTTTTCCCTCCAAATATTTTAAGTGTATAGGAATTTGCTTTTTAACTTCCTAATAATCAACTTAGTCATGATTTCAAACAGAAGTAAAAAGATCCGCCTTCGCCAGAGGCTTCCGTCTTCGCATAAAGCTTCGCCGAGATAAAATGGCGGGACAAGCAAAAACA
>CAZVCD010000003.1:0-3920 GCA_964625675.1 uncultured Victivallales bacterium
AAAAAATAAGAGAGCAGATACAAAATATAGAATAATCAAATGGGGGTTTAACGTGTCGAAATTCATCAATAACGAAAAAAAGACTCAGATCGTTGAAAAACTTAATTTTCTTTTCGGTGCAGAAAAAACTGAAAATGTTTATTGCAAACTATCAAAACTTGTAGATGAGTTTAATCATAATATGAAACAGGCCGGTGATAGTAAACTCTGGCTTGATGAAAAAGATATTTTTCTTATAACCTATGGTGATAGCATAAAAGAAGATGGAAAACCAACGTTACAGTCATTGCATGAATTTCTTAAAGAGAATTTAAGTGAGCATCTTGAGTATGTACATATTCTTCCGTTTTATCCCTATTCATCTGATGACGGTTTTTCTGTAATTGATTATTTTAAGGTTAATAAAGAGTTGGGAAATTGGAATAACGTTGAAGAAATGTCAGTCGATTTTAAGATGATGTTTGATGCGGTAATAAACCATATTTCTGCAAAGAGTGACTGGTTTCAGGAATATTTGAAAGGGAACCCTAAATATAAAAATTATTTTATTGAAACAGAAGACCTACCTGAACTTTTAAAGGTTTTTCGTCCCAGGGCATTGCCTTTGCTAACTAAATTTGAAACAGCGGCTGGCGAGAAACTTATATGGACGACATTTAGTACTGACCAGATAGACCTAAACTATAAAGACGAAGATGTTTTTCTTAAAATTATTGAGCTACTATTATTCTATGCCAGCAAAGGTGCGAAAGCTATTAGGCTTGATGCAATAGGGTTTATGTGGAAAGAAATTGGAACAAACTGTATGCATTTGCCGCAGGCCCATACTGCAATACAGCTTTTTAGAGATATTTTTAGTGTTACAGCACCTGAAACTTTAATAATTACAGAAACAAATGTTCCTCATAAAGAGAATATCAGCTATTTTGGAGACGGGAATAACGAAGCACAGCTTGTTTACCAGTTTCCATTACCGCCTTTAGTTTTGTATTCTTTTGTATCAGGCAGTGCCGGTTATTTGTCTAAGTGGGCGGATTCACTTGAATTGATTTCGGATAAAACTACATTTTTTAACTTTCTTGCATCGCATGATGGAATTGGTGTTGTACCCACAAAAGGAATATTGACCCCAGACGAGCTAAACCTTGTTGCTGAAAATGTTAAGGCCAATGGTGGCCGTGTTTCGTACAAAGCTACACCTGAAGGTGAAATTCCCTACGAGCTAAATATTAACTATTTTGATGCTGTTTCCGATAAAAATACCTCTTTGGATGTAAATATTGACAGATTTTTAGCCTCACAGGCTATTTTGCTATCAATGGTTGGAGTTCCTGCAATTTATATACACAGCCTTTTGGGCTCTAGAAATTGGCAGGAAGGTGTAGAATTGACTTCTATGAACAGATCTATTAATAGGGAAAAGCTTTGCAGAAAGACTCTTGAAAAGGAACTTGTAGAAGATGGCTCTCTAAGAAATCAGGTATTTACAAGGTATAAGGAACTCATTAAAATCAGGAAGAGTCAGAAAGCGTTTCACCCAAATGCTTCTCATAAAGTTATTTTTGTTAATGATAGTGTTTTTACACTTGCCAGAACATCAATTGATGGCAGTGAAACAATTTTGGCAATGATAAATGTTTCCAAAGAAAAACAGAAGTTAAGTCTTGAACCAGAAAAGTATGGAATAAGTGCTAATTCTCTAACAGACCTAGTTTCAGGTTTAGATATAGGTGTTTCAAAAGGTAAACTTGATATAGAGCTTGATCCGTTTCAGGTAATGTGGCTGAAATAGTAGCAGAAACGGGCGCAAACCCTTCTCTATATTTTATCCTCTGAGATATGCGGGAAGCAGTGTCAACAATGCGCATATAACAAGCACAAGGGCGCCTGATATTAGCGTAGGCTTAATCCTTTTATAATTATTGCTTTTCCTGATTTTGTGGAGAGCAGTAAGGAGAACAATAATTCCTATGCCGATACCAGAGCATGACAGCGCTATACTTTGCATGTTAAATACCCAGGGTGGAACAATCAAAATTATTGCTAATATGGCTGCTAATGGTGTAAATATAGTTCTCAGTGTGTTGTTGTGAGTTGAATTATTATTAACATCCTGATTAAAATATTGTTTTAATTGCTCTGCCGGTTTTAATATAGGTTTACATTTTTCTGATCTTCTATTAAATAAAAATGGAGTATAAATGGCTGCTAGCCACACATAAAGTGGTGGAATAAAAAAACTGGTAAAAGAGAAATATTTACCTCCTCCTTTTATTAATTCAGGTATAAAACACGCTAAGAGCACAATTAAAGAGATAATGACATAATGCCTTGATTTTATTTGGCAGCATATGAGTTTATATAAACGATTTTTCTTCTCGCAGAAATATAAAGCAAAACCAACAGCCAAAAATCCGACACCTGTTCCAGTAACAACATCACTCAGCCAGTGCCAGTTGTCATAGGTGCGAAGAAATCCTACAGCCGGAGCTATTATTATTGCACCCGGAATAAAGAAGTTAGACTCTGCAGCCATTGGAGCAAAAAATGCGGATGCAGTTGCGGCATCACCGCTTGGGAAAGAGACATCATTTCTGCCATTTGGGCGTTCTCTTCCGACGACAGGTTTTAATACATTAACGATTATACCCATTACTATTAACGAAATGGCAATGCGATAAGCAAGTTTCTTATATCCGTATGCGGCAAATATTAGTGCTAATATCGCCGTTATTCCTCCATTACCAAAATCCCGCACCAGCCCAAGAAAAAAATCGAGCGGGCCAATATCTAAAAATTGGTGTGTTGTAATAAATTCTTTATACTGTAGGTCCCAGGGGTGTACAATGACAGCACAAATAAATAGGATTATTGCGAGAATATAATAAAACAAAGGCCTGGCAAACAATCTTTTATTTTTATTGATCCTAGGTGAAAAGATATTTCTTTTTGCTGCAATTCTCATATATTTCCCTTTTTTTTTAACCACGGAACACACTGAAAACACGGAAAATCTTTAGGCTTAGCTCTTATCTGTGCTCCAATCACAAACCAACCGTCAATTCCCCTCCTGGGAGGGGCCGGGGGTGTGTTCCCTTACTCTTACCTCCGGTATATCAAAAAGTTTTTTATTGATACGTCACCGGAATATATCTTATGTATGTTGGCTTTTTTATCAACTACAATCAGCTTTCCAGAACTTTCAATATCAAGTACCTTCGCATTTAAAATATTATTACCATCTAAAAGTATTTCAACATTGTTTCCAATTAAAGCATTTTCCTTTTTCCATGATTCAAAAATTGATTCAATGTACCCATCTGAGATTTTATCATAAAGTCTGTTTAAATTTGAAATTAGTATTTTTGAAACAGATTCAATGTTTGTAGTAGTACCAGTGTCTGCTAAAATAGAGGTTGCCGGTTTATCTATTTTTTTTAATTCCTGTTGGGGCATATTTACGTTTATGCCTATGCCGATAATTACACCGTTTATTTGGTTGTTTTGTGTTAGAAATGTCTCGCACAATATCCCTGCAATTTTTTCAGTTTTGTTATAGATATCATTTGGCCATTTTATCCAATAATCTGAAGTTCCTTTGGTTATTGCTCTGATTGTATAAAGTGCTGCCAGTCCTCCAATCCATGAAGCCTTGTAAGGTTGAAATGTAATATTTTTCATAATATAGCTTGCATAGAGATTTGAGGTATTTGATGAAATCCAGGTTTTTCCTCCACGTCCTTTGCCGTTAGTTTGTGATTGCGCAGTAATTAAAGAGCGGTCAGGCAAAGAGTTGAAATTCTTCTGAGCATAATTATTGGTAGAATCTACCTGTTCTAAACTGATGATATTTGACATGTAATTGTTAATTGTTAATTGTTAATTGTTAATTGTTAATTGTTAATTGTTAATTGTTAATT
>CAZVCD010000003.1:4020-45518 GCA_964625675.1 uncultured Victivallales bacterium
TTAATTGTTAATTGTTAATTGTTAATTGTTAATTGTTAATTGTTAATTGTTAATTGTTAATTATTAATTGTTAATTGTTAATTGTTAATTGTTAATTATTAATTGTTAATTGTAATAGGCTGCTATGGATAAGCAGGGGGGCAAATTAAAATTTCAGTGTTCCTGTTTGGCCGATTTAGCTTTTTCTGATTATATTTTCAAACTCATGCATGGTTATAAATGACGTATTAAGAGACTGTAGATAGCATAAATAATCTTCAAGTCTTTTTAGCATTGCATTATTGTTATATTTTTTGATGATTTTAGGAAGGTCGTAAGAACTTAAGTCGCTGAATTCCCAGGGATGATAAAAAATATTTAAATATTTATCGTGCATCAATGTCCATTTAGAAAAAAACTTGATAATTGGCAGAGGTGCATTTTTAAAGGCAAGCCAGAACAAAGGGAAACGGATAATGGGAGATGCCGAAACAGGTATGTTCAGTATATTATGACTGGTGATATATGCAGTTCTGCGTTTAAAAAAATTATTATATCTGCCCGGTAGGTATATCGGGTTCTCTGAAGAGTTATAAGTAAATCCGCTTGACGAAAGATTCTCTTCACTAATTTTCTGTAAGCGGGGACATCTGAAACCTTTTATTTTTGTTCCGGTGATTTCTTCTAGTATTTTTTTAGATTTAGAAATACCGTCATCTGTTGGATGATCATGGTTTAAACCGTGAGAAGCTATTTCGTGTTTTTCTGCAGCTTTTTTTATCAATCCCTGGTATTTTGTTGCAAAAGTCGCTGTTGTAAATAATGTTGCTCGAATATTTAGTGCGTCAAGCAGGTGGAGCAACGAAGTTATACCTGCTTTGCTAACTTTAAACTGTTCATCTTCTGATATTTCTAAGCCGTATTCCAGAGGAATATCAAATTCTTCAACATCGAAACTGAGCAGTACATATTTTTTATTTAATTTGACCATAGTATTTTTTCAAAGCCTTTAAATTGGATAAATGTTCCTTTATCTTAAAGTAGTATAAGGCTATGCATGTGGGAAGATTTCCGTTGGGCAAATCTTGGCTGAATAGATAGCAGCACTGCTTATTGATCATATTTGCCGGTTAAATTATTGTAGTGTATCCTAAATAGCCCGACAAACATCCTTATCGTGTCCACTACCAAGTTAACTCTTGTGTTCTTTTCGGTATGATGTTTTGCTACAATTGCAGGGATTTCACCAATGGTATAGCCATACTTTCTTGCTATAAAGAGAATTTCAACATCAAACGAAAAACGTGAAATAGATTGCTTTGAAAATATTTTTTTAGCTTTATCAAGTTTGAAACCTTTTAATCCGGCCTGGGTATCTTTGTACGGTAACCTTGTAATGAATCTAACGAGGTAATTGAATCCGCCCCCAAGTATGCGCCGTATAAGGAGGAGTTTCTTTTTATTTTTAAATCCCAGTGCACGACTTCCTATAACTACATCAAATATTTTAAGTTTTTTAAATAATTTTGGTAGATGATTGAATGAGTAAGCCAGGTCTCCGTCAATAAAACAGATATATTCTCCTTCAGCTTGCATTATGCCGGTGCGCACTGCGGCACCTTTACCAACATTTTCCCCTACAGGTAGAATATCTATATCATGGAATTGTTTTTTTCTTTTCTCCAATAGCTTCACTGTATCATCTTCAGATCCGTCATCGACAAATAAAAATTTATAGTTTGGGTTGTCTTTAAGAAATTCTGTGATAGCAATACAGGTATTTTCTACTCGGCCGGATTCGTTATATACTGGAATTATTACATTATATTTGTTCATAATATTTATAAAGCTGGTTTTTGTGAATTAGTTTGGGTTTAAAATACTATAATGCTTTATTTTTAGAAAAAAAGATGTTATTTTAACTATACAATAGATTTTCTTTTATGAAATCATTTCATTTCCCCCTACTAGTTTAAAATTACTGATTTTTTTATTACTTATTGGTAAAAAAACACCATATTACACATTAAAAGAAAGTTAAGTTTGCTTCATCTCGCTATGACATAATATTTATTGAACCGAAAAAGGAGATATTAACAATCATGGAAGAAATAAAAATTAATGCAAAAAAATGGTTTTTAGGTTTTTGTGCTTTGCATTTATTAATATGGACGATAATTCCGACGTTCTTTCTTATGAATGTTTATATGGATACTGCTGAAACCATAGCATGGGGATATCAATGGCAGCTTGGTTATAGTAAACACCCACCTCTTTCTGGTTGGATTGCCGCTACTTTTGCAAACTTGGGGCCTTTTACTAGTTTTCAAATGTATTTGCTTGGGTCGATATTGGCATTGGTTACATTTTGGGCTATATGGCGTTTGGCGAGTAGAATACTTTCTCCAGTTAAAGCTTTAGTCAGTGTTATGTTACTGGACTGTGCTCTTTATTACAATTGCTACTGTGCGACTATAGACCCGGATTCTGTACAGATTCCTTTCTGGGCTTTAGTTTTTTTAACTTTCTATATTGCTCTTAAAGAAGAAAAAATATACCAATGGCTTTTAGTTGGTTTTTGCTGTGCATTAGCGCTTTATACCAAATATGCAGCACCACTAATTTTTTTCCCTATGGTTGTTGTTATTCTTTTTACAAAAGATGGAAGAAAACAATTATTCAAGCCTGGTATATATCTGTGTTTTCTCTTCTTTTTGATCTTTATGGTACCTCATTTAGTATGGTCGTATCAGAACGGATTTCAGGAAATCTACTATGCGAGTAGTGCTTCTGGTGCAACTGTAGAAGCAAAAATTACTTTTATAAAGAGCTTGCTTTCAAGTTTGAATTTTATTGGGGCTCAGTTAGGCTTTGCTGCTCTGATGTATCTTATGATAATTTCATTTTTGTTTGTTAAACGTGATAAAACTAGTACTGTCAGCTCGTTTGATAAACAGTTTTTATTGATAATGGGCTTAGGTCCGTTAATGCTTGCTCTTTTGTACCCTATACTGCTGCAAAATGAATTAATGCCCCGTTGGGGTTTTCCGCTGTTTTCTTTATTTGGTATAATTGCTATGGTATGGATCAATCCGATAATAACAAAGAAAGTTTTTAAACGTTTTATTGTAACGTTTATAATTATAATAGTTATTATATCCGGAAGTTATTGCATTTTTTATGGGTACTGGTCCGCCAATGTAAATGGAAACTACAGACCATGGTCTTATTTTCCAGGAGAAAATATTGCTAAAAAAGTGACGAATATTTGGCAGGAACGTTATCATAGACCACTAAAATATATCGCTGGGTCACATTATTTAGTCGCATTTATAACGGCATATTCAATAGATCACCCTATACCTTACTTTGATTGGAATAAGAGTGATTCTGACTGGATAGACATTAGTGATATGCGAAAAAATGGGGCTATTTTTGCATGGTGGGCTGGAGGTTTCCAGAGTTCTCCAGACAAAAAATTCTTAGAAAAAATCAAAAAACGTTTTCCTACAATGGAAACACTTGGAAAATTTCGTTTTAATATGATAGGAGTGCCTCTCGATAATAAGCCAATTTTAAAAACATATATAAAGGATAATTATCCAAAATTACTTAAAATACCTTCTATTAATCAATTTTTCCCAAACGATCCACCATATGTTGATATAGAGCTGGCAATACTGCCGCCAATGTATAATTAAACTTTATAGGGTGAAAATTGGGAAAAAATATTTAATGTGTTTGAATAATAGGTATTTTATTGAAAATTAATGAATCTAACCTGATATAAATTTTTTGTAAATGAAGTTTTGAGGAAAACAGATAATGAGAATGTCCAAACTTGTTGGAAGACGTATAAAAGAAGAACCTAGAGACGCACAGGTTGTTAGCCATAGATTTATACTTAGAGGTGGTTATGCCCGTATGGTTTCAACCGGGATATATTCGATATTGCCGCTTGGTCGCAGAATTACAAAAAAGATAGAGAAAATAATTCGCGAAGAGATGGATGCTATTGACGGACAGGAAATATTGATGCCTGTTGTTTTACCCAGGACTTTATGGGAAGAATCCGGACGGTACGATAGTGTTGGAGAGGAATTATTGCGTTTTAAAGATAGAAACGGTAAAGATATGCTTTTAGCAATGACGCATGAAGAAGCAGTAGTTCATCTTGTTCGCACAGAAATTAACAGCTATAAACAACTGCCTGCGATGGTGTATCAAATTCAGCGAAAATACAGGGATGAAGCCAGGCCTCGCGCTGGTTTGATCCGGGTTAGAGAGTTTACTATGAAAGATGCTTATTCTTTTCAT
Source organism: uncultured Victivallales bacterium (assembly GCA_964625675.1). Taxonomy (GTDB): domain Bacteria; phylum Verrucomicrobiota; class Lentisphaeria; order Victivallales; family GWF2-38-69. The sequence continues at coordinate 8,317 of CAZVCD010000003.1, forward strand.
GAAACATGGGAGTGTCTGGAAGGTTATTATGAAAAGGCCCATGAAGCTTATTCTAATATATTTAAAAGAGTTGGCTTAAAAGATGTTGTTTCTATTAAATCTGATTCTGGCATGATGGGGGGAGCTGTCTCACATGAATTTATGGCTATAACAGATTCTGGAGAGGATACTCTCTTTATGTCTCAGGGCAGGGAATATAAAGCAAATAGAGAGATTGCCACAGCCGCCTGGAACTTTCCTGGAGGTGAAGCCATGGAACTTGAAAAAGTTAAAACTCCAGGGAAAAAGACCATAGAAGATGTATCCGAATTTCTTGGGGTTAAACCGGCAAACACTGGGAAAGCAGTTTTTTATGTAGATGAAAATGACAGTTTAATTTTTGTGATGATTCGTGGTGATTTTGAGGTAAATGAACTGAAACTAAAAAAACTGCTAAAAATTAATCAGCTTGAGTTTGCTAGCGATGAGAAGATAAAGGAAGCAGGTGCGCATCCTGGATATGCCTCTCCTATTGGGATAAATAAAGGCAGAGTTAAAATTATAGTAGATAGGTCTGTAGCTGAATCTGCTAATCTTGTTGTAGGCGCGAATGAAGAAGATTACCATTTTAAAAACTTCAATATTGAAAGAGATCTGGGCAGTGTTGAAATTGCCGAGATAGCTACCGTGAGGAAAGGTGATCCATGTCCTATCACGGGAGAACCGCTTATTGAAAGTCGTGGAATAGAGGTTGGTAATATTTTTCAACTTGGAACTAAATACTCTGAACCTATGAATTGTACATACCTGGATAAAAACGGTAAGTCAAAGCCAATGATAATGGGTTGTTATGGTATTGGTATTGGAAGGACCATGGCTTCTGTTATAGAACAGGCGCATGATGAATACGGTCCGGTTTGGCCAATGTCTATTGCTCCTTTTCATGTACATATTTGTGCCCTTAATATCAAAAAAGATGAAGTTAGAGAGGCTTCAGAGAAATTTTATAATGAACTTTTAGATCTCGGAGTTGAGGTATTGTTTGATGATAGAGGTGAAAAAGCTGGATTTATGTTTAATGATGCAGATTTGATAGGGATACCAATTAGGGTTATAATATCTCCTAAGACTTTGAAAGAAAATAATATGGCAGAGCTAAAACGTCGGGGATGCAGAGATGCGGAACTTGTTTCGCTTGATGGTTTGTCTAGGATTTTGAATGATAAAATAAAAGTAGAGTTAAGTGAACTATAACAATATTTTAGGAGGAATTATGAAAAGATTATTTGTTTTATTTGTTTTATTGTTTTCAGTTTTATTTTTTTCCGGTACTATGTATGGAGCGGATATAACAGCGCAGGATGGCACTGTATATAAAAATATCGAAGTTCTTAATACTACGCCTGATGGGATTTTGGCAAGTTTCATAGGCAAAAATGGTTATAATACAGTCGAACTTATAAAATTTAAGGATTTACCGGTTGCTGTTCAGAAAAAATATGGATATGTCCCTAAAAAAGCTATTAGTTATGAAAAAGAGCACCTTCAATGGCTTAAGAACCAGCATGCTCTGACTCTTAAAGAAAAAAAGATGGCTGAAGAAAGGGCTAAACGACATCAGGAAAAACTTGACATTAAACCGATAAACAAGACGACAGAGACCCAACAGCAGGAAAAAGAAAAAATGGATGGATTAGTCAACAAACTGGATGGTATGCCCGGCAATAAGAAACAAACCGGTGATGAAGGAGGATTTTCTGTAGGTAATCTTATGCATGATATTACTTCATCTACAGAGAAACAGACTAAAGAAATTGATAATTTGACTAAATGAAAGGGTAGATAAAATGTCAGCTGATTCTCTTAAAAGCATTCTGGCACTGGCCTTAGAACAAAATGCATCTGATATCCATATAAAACCTGACTGTTATGTTGTGTTAAGGATTGATGGAGAATTGGTAGACTGCGATTTTGTTACAGATAAAAGCTGTGTTATGAAATTTATTGATACTTTAATAAACGAAGATCAGCTACAGGTTTATAATAAAATTGGTGATGTAGATTTTTCCTATGTTGAAAAAAAGATAGGCCGGTTTCGTGTTAATGTACATAAACAGCGTGGAGTTCCGGCAATTAATATGAGGTTGGTAAAGTCTGAAATACTTGATTTTACCCAATTAGGCTTACCCTCACAAATAGATAAAATACCCCAACTTGAGAGAGGTATTGTTTTTATTACAGGCACAACCGGTTCCGGTAAATCTACAACGTTAGCTGCAATTATTGATTATATCAACACACATTATCGTAAACACATTATAACAGTTGAAGACCCTATCGAATATGAATTTAGTGATAAAAAATCTTTTATCGAACAAAGAGAAGTAGGGCTGGATACCATTTCTTTTGATTCAGCTTTTATTCATAGTCTCCGACAGGACCCAGATATTATAGTGATAGGTGAAATGAGATCGCGTGATAGTTTTGATGCCGCCCTTAAAGCAGCAGACTCCGGGCACTTAGTGTTTTCTACACTGCATACGTTAAACGCGTCACAATCAATTAATAGAATACTTGATTTTTATGATGCTGGCGAACATAAAGGACTTCTTTCTTCATTGGGCAATAATTTAGCAGCTATAGTCTCTCAGAGGCTAATACCAAAAGCAATGGGAAAAGGTGTTATTCCGGCACTTGAAATATTGTTTAATACGCCTGTTGTTGAAAATATACTCAAAGAAAATAAGCTGGACAAGCTCCCGGCAGCTATTGAAAATAGTAGAAATGAAGGGATGCAGTCGTTCAATCAGGCCTTAGTTGATCTTGTGAACCAGGGAAAAGTTTCAGAGGAGGAGGCTATTAAATTCGCTACGAATCCAGAAGCTTTAAAAATGCAGCTTAAAGGGGTTTCTCTGGGTACAGAAAATAAGATACTTGGAACCTGATATTTTTATATAAAATCTATAGACCAATATTATTGATTTGTTTCATCTGTACTTTTTATATTTATATTTCTAATGACAACATTTGCTTCGGTTAGTAGTTCTTTTGTTTTTTTATCAAATTTGTATCGGTTTAAATAAACTACTTCTTTTATTCCTGCGTTAATTATCATTTTAGAACATAACAGACATGGGCTGTATGTCGTATAAAGGCAGGAGTCTTTTACTGAAACACCATGATAGGCGGCCTGTACTATAGCATTTTCTTCTGCGTGACAGCAGATACATTCACCTAGGTTTTCCCCGGAAGGAACGTTGGATGCACAGCGTGGACAGCCTCCTTCATTACAGTTTTTTACACCTTTGGGTGTCCCGTTATAGCCAGTAGAAATAACTCTATGATCTTTAACTATTATTGCACCAATTTGGCGTCTGCTGCAATTACCTCTGGTTGCCGCAACTTCTGCCATATTCATAAAATATTCATCCCACCCTGGTCTCTTCATTTATGCTCCTTTAACAATTAAACTGAATATATCAGGATCTATTTTTTTTAAATAATTCACCGAATGTTCCAAGGCTTCTTCTGCAGTAGAACAGGTTAAAGCTTTTTCTGATATTTCTTCTGCTTCATGCATTTTTATTTTTCTGATAATTCGTCGGATTGGCCCCATGGAAACAGGGCTCATGCTTAGTTCATGTATGCCCATGCCTACAAGCAGTGCTGTGTATAAAGGATCGCCTGCCATTTCCCCGCAGACTCCAACCCATATGCCATGTGTTCTGGCTACCTCGGACACATGGTTTATTAGTGAAAGAATTGCTGGATGTGCCGGCTGGTATAAATATGCCATTTTTTCACTGCCTCTGTCAACGGCCAAAGTATATTGGACAAGGTCATTTGTTCCAATACTAAAAAAATCAACTTTTTCAGCTAATCTGTCAGCTATTAGTGCGGCAGAAGGAGTTTCTATCATTATCCCTATTTCAATATTTTTATCAAAAGGCTGTCTTTTTGAATTTAACTCACTTTTTGCCTCTTCTACAATTTGTAATGCCTGGTCGACTTCTTCCATACAGCAGATCATCGGAAACATTATTTTTATATTGCCATATATGCTCGCCCTTAAAATGGCCCTCAACTGTGTTTTGAACAATTCAGGAACACCTAAGCATAGACGGATAGCTCTATAACCTAAAAATGGATTGACTTCATTATAGAATGTTATTGTATCCTTGAGTTTATCCCCTCCCAAATCCAATGTCCGAATAATAACATGGGAGTCTTTCATTTGTTTTGCTATATTGTGGTAGTCTTTAAACTGTGTTTCTTCGTCAGGAAGTACTTTACTGTTGATGTAAAGATACTCTGTACGATACAATCCAATACCTGCGGCACAATACTTTTTGGCATCGTTTACATCTTCTGCAAATTCTATATTAGCAGCAAGCTGTATTCTGAAACCATCTATAGTTTCCGGACGGAGTTTGCTTTCGCTTATTAAATTTTCTCTGATTTTTCCGCCACGTGTTTCTTTTTGTGCATAAAAATCAAGAGATTTGGCAGATGGGTTTACAGTAACAATTCCTGTATAGCCGTCTACTATTATGATGTCACCGTTTCTTATCTGATTAATTGATTTAAGTGCAAGTACAGCAGGAATTTTCATAGAACGCGCCATTATGGCTGCGTGTGATGTTCTACCTCCCGTTTCTGTAGCAAATGCCTGTACATTTTGTCTATCTATTGCGACTGTATCAGAAGGAGTTAAATCCGGGCTAATAATAATTCTTTGCCCAGGTAAACTTTTTAGTGATTCAATTTCATGCCCGTGGATATTTGCTAAAACCCTGGTAGCTACATCGCTAATATCTACGGCTCTTTCTTTTATATATGGGTCTGATATTTTTTTTATAGTATCTACATAGAACTGTATTTTTTTATTAAATGCATAATCTGCGTTAACAAGTTCTTCTTTAACAGTTTTTTTCACACTGGTTATTAGGGTGTGGTCGTCTATGATAAGTAGATGCGCGTCGAATATACGGGCTTCATTATCGTTGAGTTCATTTTGTATTTGTTCTTGCAGTGCAGTAATTTGTTCTTTTGTTTTATCTAAAGCTGTTTCTAAATTTGATATTTCCTGCTCTACTTCGTCGGGCTGTATTTTTCTCTTTTCAACTTGCTGTAACCTAGAACCAAGAACTAATGCTGTACCGATAGCTATTCCTGGTGACGCCGGAACACCTTTGATTTTTATCTCTTCTTTTTTGGGTTTCACTGCTGTTTTCTTCCTGTTATTCTTCATTAAATTCTAAATTATTATTAACAAGATTTTCTATGGCTACGATCGCTTCTGAGGAGTCTTTACCGGTAGCAGTAACTGTAATAGTTGATCTATAGCCGGCTGCAAGCATTAATAGGCTGATTAAACTTTTACCGTTAACATTTTCTCCGTCTTTTTCAACAGTAATATTCGCATCGAAGGTAGACGCTAAGCGTACAAAGACCGACGCCGGTCTTGCATGAATGCCAAGTATATTTTTAATTTTAAGTTTAATTGTCTTCGATGTCATTTTTATATAATATATTCGGAAAATTATTATTGTGTTATTTGCCTATAGTCTAATATCTAACTTCACTATATTTTAAATAGGATATGTCAAAATATCTACAACATTTAGGTGTTGAAGAATTCGAATGCTAAAAATAGACCACATTGGCAATAAAAAGGTTTCCAAAATTTAAATTTACAGTACAGCAATATAACATCACAAGTAAGTTAAGCAAGTAATAAGTTTGCTCTGTTAATGATAAAATTAATGTCGAGAAGGTTTTTTATTGATTTTTTTAAAAGTGTATCTAGAAAATCTCGAAATATCTCTTGTTCTGTGTATATTCCTAAAGTGTACTTATTTAAATTCTAAACACTTAAAGGACTTTTTTATGCGATGTCTCGTTACTGGCGGTGCCGGCTTTATTGGCAGTCATTTGGTTGATTCTTTAATTTTAGCTGGACACCATGTTACAGTAGTTGATGATTTATCTACTGGTTCTCTTTCCAACTTAAATTCGGTTAAAAATAATCCCCAATTTGATTTTATTGAGGGCGATATCTTAGAACTTTCTGAATTGGGATATCTTGTTTCAAAGTCAGATATGGTTTATCATCTTGCAGCAGCAGTTGGTGTGAATCTTGTTGTTCAAGATCCTGTGAGAACAATAGTTACAAATGTACATGGCACCGAAAAAATATTAAAAGCTGCTTCCAAAAATGGAACAAGAGTTTTACTTACATCAACGAGTGAAGTGTATGGTAAGTCTGATAGAGATGTTTTTTCTGAAAATGATGATTTGCTTATTGGACCGCCTACACATTCGAGATGGTCTTATGCATGCAGCAAGCTGCTTGATGAATTTTACTGCATGGCTTTTTATCGTGCCTCCAAACTGCCGGTAGTTATTGCAAGACTATTTAATACTGTTGGTCCGCGCCAGACTGGGCGATATGGTATGGTTGTTCCGCGGTTCGTAGAGAAAGCATTAAAAGGCGAGCCTTTGCATGTTTATGGTACAGGTGAGCAAACCCGATGTTTTTGTCATGTATATGATACAGTAAGGGCTTTGAAAAAGCTTGGAGAGTCTGATTTTTCTGGCGAAGTTTTTAATATTGGCAGCGAGTTGAACTGCAGTATTTTGCAGCTTGCCGAGATGATTGTTTCAAGATTGAAAAGCGGTTCTAGCATAGAAAATATTTCTTATGATGAAGCATATGAACCAGGATTTGAAGATATGATGCATCGTTTTCCAAATACAGCTAAAGTCGAAGAAAAACTAGGATGGGGCACTGAACATTCTCTTGAAAAAATTATTGATGATGTAGCTGATTATTTTAGGGAATAAAAGCGAAATAAGCATAAAAAAGTGCTGCTCTCAAATAGCGATTGAAGAATTTATATTTTACAGCTGTCAGTTTAGACTAGAATCCCTTTAGCTTCACGATGTCCTGTGATTTCATGTATTTGTACATTTACAAAATTATTAAGCCAATATTGAGAGGAGGGGAGAGCTGTCTGAAATAAACTATTTTTATTACAGTCTACTTTAACTTTTATATAGTTATCGGTCCAACCTATTAGTTCGTTATTCTTGTGCTTTTCAAACAGGACTTTTACTGTTTCTCCCAGTTGTTGTGCAATTAGATTGTTAGACAGTTCTTTTCCTATATCAGACAGTGCTTTATGTCGTATTATGGCGACATTGTGGGCCACCTGATCCGTATAATCGGCGGCTGGTGTACCTTTACGTTTTGAATAACGGAATACGTGTAGATATGACAAAGGTAGATGCTTGATAAAGTCTGAACATTGAGAAAAAAGTTTATCTGTTTCTCCCGGGAATCCTACTATAATATCTGTTCCGATGCAAATTCCTGGAATTTGTTTTACCGCGCTGTTTACGAATTCTGCAAAATCTTCAGTAGTGTAATTTCTTCCCATTCGTTTTAGTATTTTATCTGTTCCGTGTTGTAATGGTAAATGGAGAAAACGGCATATTTTGGGCGTTGATTTTATAACGTCAATTAAATCGTTTGTATTGAATTGAGGTTCAGTTGAACTCAACCGTATTCTGAAATCCCCAGGAATGTCTACAAGGTTTTTAAGTAAATCGGCAAGAGTTTTTCCGCCATCGTTGTATGTGGCTATATTTACTCCGGTTAAAATTATTTCCCGATGCCCACGCTTTAATAGTTCTTTAAACTCTCTTATTGTGTCGTTCCAGTTGCGTGATCGCGGTTTTCCTCGGCCATAAGGTACAATGCAATAAGTGCAGAATGAATCGCATCCTTCCTGTATCTTTATATTTGCCCTGCTTTTAAAAGGATAGTAACCAACTGCATTTTCTATAAAAGTGTCGGTATTTAAAGGTGATTCAGGAGCAGTTGCAGATTTACTTGAATTCGTTCCTTCCAGTTCATTCAGATAGTCATCTATTCTTGTTTTAGAAGAGTTGGGAATGATCAGGTTGACAGATGATTCATTTTTCCAATAATCAGATTCTATATCAACACTGCAGCCAGTAACAATTATAATTGCTTCAGGATTTTTCTTTCTGAATGATCTTGCTGCCTGTCTGCATTTTTGGGATGCGGAACCTGTAACCGAACAGGTATTTACTACGATAAGGGAAAGTTTTTCTTTTGTATCAGATTTGACAATCTCATATCCTCTGTTTTTGAGTTTATCAAAAATTAAGGCTGTGTCTGCCTGATTCAGTCTACATCCAATAGTGATGGCTGTAGCATATTTTTTTAACCTTTGTTTATTCAATATTAAAAACTTTCTTGTATTATATTAATTATTTTAGACAATATAATAATTAATGCATTAATATCCAGCATTACTGAAAAAATAAAGTTTTATAAAAATTCTATTATTGTGAAAAAATGTTTGATTCTGCAATTGCGATAGTATAAATACATTGTGGAAAGATTGGATAATGTATAAAAAAAGTGCGTTGATCGGAAATTTGATGTTTGATTTCCTTTTCAGGTGTTATCCATCTAAGGCTGTACTTTGCAGTACTTCAATCATCCTAATCCCAGGTATAGCTTCATCTATCTTATCAGAGTTACCCCTGCTTACTTAGCTTCAGCTTCAAAACTTCATTCCCCTTTGAAATTATCTCAGGTTTTGAGCTTTTGATACCAATATAATTTCTTATATTGATCCGTCCTCATCCTGTTTGTATTCTTTTAAGTTTTTTATGGCTTTTGGCTCATTTAAACTTATGTATGATTACTCATACCCAACATATCCAATCGCCCCGTTTTTATTCGTTGCCTTTCAATGCCGTGAGACTTCAGTACTGATTGCTCAGTCTTCCCGTCTCTTCCTCATTTACAGTTTCCCATAATTAAGGCAATACATTCAGCTTGGACTCATCCTCAGCGCTTTGTTTACCGGTTTTTGCCGGTTTTCCTCGCCGGAACCCGTATAATTTCTTATGCCGGGGAATCTTGACCTTTTATTCAGTCTCGATTCACAGTAACGTCTTTTACTCGCTTGCGCTCATAATTCAAACTCATTTTAATCTCAGTATTAGTAATTTCTTACTAACTTAAGCTTAAAACCAGCTTCCGCTGCTGTATTAATAAATTAATTAGCATCGGCGCTACTGAACTACATGGTTTTACCCATGTAAGGGATTCCTTACTCTTTCGATTAGGAATCTTCCAGGATCGTTTAACTGTGATTGCTCATAGTCTTCCCGATCAACGCAATATTTAAAATACAGATGTCTTTAATAATTTCAAATCGTTTTAAAAAATATTTTAATATTTTTTTATAGCTTTATTTGTTGAAGAATATTCAGCTTTATTTGATTTTTAATGTTTAGTGACTTTATAGATATATCGTTATCTTATTGAATATTAAATTTCATTTTCAATATGTATTCGGAAGTATGAATAAAAATAATAAAAAGGAGATTTGAAAATGTCTGACATTACAATGAAGCAGGCTCATAAAGTATTGGAAGCCGCTATAAAAAAAAGCTAAACAGATAGATACAAAAATGAATATTACCGTTGTTGATTCTGGTGCTAACTTAAAAGCTTTTATTCGGATGGATGGAGCTTGGCTTGGAAGTGTGGATATTTCTATTAAAAAAGCCAAAACTGCCCGTTTTTTTGACATGCCTACAGGTGCTATTGGACAGCTTTCACAACCTGGTGGACCACTGTTTAATATAGAACATTCTAATGGCGGCTTGATTAGCTTTCCCGGTGGACTTCCTATCAAGGATGCAAATGGCGATATAATAGGTGCAATAGGTGTTTCCGGTAGTTCTGTAGAGAATGACCATGCAGTAGCAGAAGCTGGTATCGCGGTTATTTAATATTTAACCGATGTTGAAAGAGAGATAAGGTGAGTTTTATGAACTTGCCTTTATGTTGCTCGATTAAAATTTTAGCTAAGATTTACGCAACAACTACTATCAAAGATCTGATTTATGCAGTAAATTATCGATTGAAGCGATGTTAGTAGGCAGCCGCTGCACCACGGTGTAGAGGAAAGTCCGGACTTCGTAGGGCAGGGAGTCCCGCAATAGTGGGATACCTCGGACTATACGCCGGGGGAAGGAAAGTGCCACAGAAAATATACCGCCCCGCACCTAAATGAGATAAGAATATTCTGGTCTTATTTAGGTGCGGGGTAAGGGTGAAATGGTGAGGTAAGAGCTCACCGGGTATCCGTGTAAGCGGTACCGTATGGTAAACCCCTCCTGAAGCAAGGCCAAATAGGGGATTGTGTTGCGGCCCGTAACTATAATCCCGGGTTCTGGCTGCAAAGATAGATGGTTGCCACCCCGCATCTTTGGGTGTGGGGGACAAAATCCGGCTTATTCTAATGTCGTTTCTTTTTTTTAATATTAACAATTTTTAAGGAGTTTAATATGAGTATTGAATCTATTAAATCTGCTATAAGAGCAATTCCTGATTATCCTAAGAAGGGGATATTGTTTCGCGATATTACCACATTGCTGCAGGATCCTGAAGCTTTTTCAGAAATAATTGATATAATGGCTGAGCGTTACAAGGACAATCCGCCAACTAAAATCATAGGGATTGAGTCAAGAGGATTTATTTTTGGTGTGGCTTTGGCATATAAACTCGGGATAGGGTTTGTTCCGGTAAGAAAAAAAGGAAAGTTGCCTTATAAAACATATGAAGCATCATACGAGTTGGAATATGGAACGGCTGTAGTAGAAATACACACGGATGCTTTGACATCAGATGATAGAGTTGTTATTATTGATGATTTACTTGCGACAGGCGGAACAGCCGTAGCAGCAGTTTCACTTGTAGATAAATTTAATGCTGAAATTGTAAGTATTGATTTTGTGGTAGAACTTATTTCTCTCAATGGCCGGGCAAAGTTACAAAAATATCCAGTGAGTACTGTTGTAGCCTATGACTGAATCTTTCAATAAAGACTGTGCCATTAAACAGCTTCAAGATATAAAACCTGTTGCAAATATTCCGAAGAGAATACTTTTTATAAAATCCAGTAGCCTAGGTGATATTTTTCATGCTTTGCCTGCTTTTTATTTATTGTCAGCAGCTTGCCCAGGATGTAAAATAGATTGGCTGGTTAATACGAATTTTGCTCCTGTGCTGGAGTATGTCAAGAAAGATTTAAATAATCTTATTTATTTCGATCGTGAAGCAATTAGAACAGCCGGGGCCCTGAAAGGTATTGTCAAGCTGATAAAATCAATTAGAAAAGAGCGTTATGACTTGGTTATTGATGTACAGGGGCTTATAAGAAGTTCGTTGATGACATTTGTTGCGCGTGCTGGTAGAAAAGCGGGTTTTGCTGTTCCAAGAGAAAAGCTGTCTACTTTATTTTATAATCAAAAGATAAAGATTCCTGAAGAACTTCAGCATGCGATAGAAAAAAACACATTTTTAGTTTCTAAAATTCTTAATATGCAGCATATTGTACCTGACTATGTGGTTCCGCCTGTAGAAAAGTACAAGAACGGTGCTCTTAAAGTTTTAAAAGAAAACAATGTTGATCCAACCGGTTATATAGCATTTGCGCCTGGAACCAGATGGGTAACTAAATGTTGGCCGACACAATTTTTTGCTGCTGTAGCGGATGCTATTAATACAGTTTATCCAAAACTTAATATTGTACTGGTAGGTGCTGCTTCTGACAATGAGATAGCAGATGAAATTATATCAAAGTGCAAAGTCTCAAAACCTGTTTCTCTTACAGGAAAGTCAAATCTTTGCGTGTTGGTGGAAGTTTTGCGCGGTGCTGGTGTATTATTGACTAATGATAGTGGACCTATGCACATAGCTGCTTCGCTTAGAGTGCCTGTTTTTGCTTTATTTGGGCCAACTGCTCCGGAAAAAACCGGTCCATTTTGGCAATGGCATAAGATATATCAGAATGACAAAGGGTGTATTAAGTGTTTTAAAAGAGAGTGCAAAAAAGAGACATTAGAATGTCAGCAATACATATTACCGGAAAAAGTGGCAGCTGATATTGTAAATAAGTATAAAACTCTGAAGCCGCCTGTTAGCCACAGCTCGCAAAGCGGTAGTGGGTGAGACGGAGTATAAATCTGTTTTTAAAAATTTAATTTTAAATGTATTGGGATTTGCTTTTTATCATTATAATAGTCAACTAGATTGGCTAGCTCAACAAAATAAAAACACAAAAACAAAATTTATCTAGAATCTAGAATCAGGTATTGCATGATCAAAACAAAAAAAACCTTATTTTTATTAAGCTGTTTTATTCTTGTTTTCTTTAGTCCTGTTATGCTTTTTGCACAATTGGCTATGAAACTCGAACTAAATCGTAAAAATTACTTAAATTATGAAACTATCTATGCAAAGGTTTTGCTAAGAAATCTTAGCGGTCATCCTCTTGTTTTTGGAAGCAATGCAAGTTTAAAAGGTCAATTAAGGTTTGATATAGAAACTCCTTCTGGGAGGACTGCATCTTTACTGGAAGGGAAAAGTGTATCTCTTTTAGGTAGAGTTATACCGCCGGGAAAAACTGAGTCAATAGTTGTTCCTTTATCTAAAAAGTACAATATCAGAACTAGTGGAAAATATAAAGTTAAAGCTGTTATAGAACACTCTCAGTTGCCGGATTCCTACCAATCCAACTCTGTAAATTTTAATATAACATCAGGAATTAAAATATGGAGCTCGATAGTTGGAGTTCCTACTGTAGAGAAGCTTGAAGATGGCAAGAAAATCGATAAAAGAAAGTTTGAAATACGATCTTTCTTTGATGGTGTTGGGAGTGTTTACTGTTTAATAGTCGAGGATGATAAATATATTTATGGAGTAGCCAGAATTGGTTATGATATAGGTAACTCTAAGCCTAAATGTGAGATAGACGGATTTTCAAAAATACATATATTGGTTCAATCAAGCCCCCTAATTTATACATATTATGTATACGATACGGATTGCCACTTGGATCTAAAAGAAGTTTATAAAAAAAATAAAAATGTTCCGTGTTTAGTCAGTGATCCTGATTCCGGGAAAATTTTTGTTGCCGGCGGAGTAAAGGCTAGAGAAGGGGCAGATTATTATGAAGAAAAGAGCTATTCGGAATAAGTGATTCACTTTTTTAGTGATGCCATTTAATAAAAAATAATAAAATTATACCCAAAGCGAAATAATTTTCGATAAATAATAAAAATAGTTGAGATAAAAAATCCCGCAAAGTTTAATCGTCCTCTGGTGATAAACCCAAAGTAAAAATTTTAACAAGCCAAAGGCATGTACCTTCGGTATGGCATCTGTAAGTAAATAAATTCAGGAAAGATATAATATAATGTCTGTAGAAATACAAAATAATAGTGGAAAAAATCTAGATTGGAATGCCGAGTTTAATATTGTTGGACCAGGTGATATGTGTTTTTCCTGTGCAGGAAAAACTATATTGGAGTCTGATGGGATTGAACTTGGAATGTTGAAAGAAAGCAATGGTATAGAAAAAATATGCCGCTCTCATTTTTCTAATAAAACTGGGTGGAGCTGGGTTGAGACAAAAACACACCATCCATTCGGATCTGAACCGGTAGTAAAGAGAAAATGGGAACAGGCAGCAAACCATATAAAAGTAGTTTCTGATATAATTATTCGTGCGACTACACCTATGGATCATATTAGCATTGATTCATTAAAATTGCCGGGAGAATGGAACAAAGTTTTGATATTTTCCCAATTGACTCCCGATAGTACTGAAATTAGTATTGAAGAGTTTGATCTTACTAATTTTTCAGGTAGACAAAAAAAGTTTGATCATATACCGCTTGTACTGTTGTTTGTTGCTGAGGATGGTACAGAGCTAGAAATAGGTGCAGGATATGATTTGTGGCGCTGGCACGAAATCATATCTCGTTTTGAAGGAAAGACTGAATTTGCTTTAAAAGGGACAGATGAAGGCTTAGTTTTTGATAGAAAAATATTTTTTTCGAATGAAGAATATGAAATGCCAAGAAATAACTTTCGATTCAGCTGGTATTTTGCTTGGGGTAATGTTAACGACAATAAACCTTCTGACAGTTTTAATTCATATACTCTATTGGCGCCATCAGATAAAAAGTTGATTTTAAAAGAAGAATTTAATGTTTTGCCTGGTGCAGAAAGCGAAAATAAACCTGTTGATACAACTGCTAACCACGCATATTGTTTAGATAATTCTACCTGGCCTTCGACGGCAGTTGTTGAAAATGATAAAAATATTTATCCTTGTTTTTGTTCCAGGCAAACGGGTAATTACTTAAAATCATGGTTACGTTCGATATCTAACAAAATTAGGGACCAAAAAAAAGATGTGTATTTATGTGGTATTGATGTACATGTTTGCTCCAATGCTTCTCATATGATTCGTGGAAAAAGAAAAACCCTTGTACATTGGGACTATATTTACCTACTTGGGTATTGGGATTGGGCAAATAAACATCTAAGTGAGACAGATACTGCTTTCCATATTCTCTTTAGGAAAGATAGCCTTTTTGCAAATTTACCTTCAGTTAAAGGGTTGTCTGGTGGCTTTTAACGGATATTTCGATAATGCGGCTACATCATTCCCCAAACCTAAAGCGGTGGGGGATGAGATATTACGATATATATATGATATTGGTGGGCCCTATGGCAGAAGCTTTTACGGACGCGCTTTTGAGGCCTCTGGTGTAGTTGAAGATACCCGTTTTTTACTCTCTGAAAAAATTCATGCTAACCCGGATAATTTAGTTTTTACTTCAAATGCTACCTGTGCAATAAATATTGTCTTGAAAGGAATGGAACTCTCAAATAAAGAAATACTAGTTTCATCACTCGAGCATAATGCTGTTATGCGTCCCTTAAACGTTTTAGAAAAAAATAGCGGCGTAAAAATCAAATTCCTTCCATCTTTTGATGATGGATTTGTTAATGTGGAACAGATAGACAGTTTACTGACAAAAAAGACAGCGTTGGTTGTAGTTAATCAACAGAGCAACGTTAATGGTGTAATACAGCCTGTTGCTGAAATAAAAAAGGTTATTGGAGATATTCCGATATTAATTGATGCTGCACAGTCTGCTGGGCACGTTGAATTGAATGTTCGTAGAGATGATTTGGATTTTGTCGCTTTTACTGGTCACAAAGGTTTATTAGGACCAACTGGAACTGGAGGGTTGTTTGTTAAAAAACCTGAAATATTAAATCCGCTTATTGATGGTGGCACAGGGAGCAAATCGGAAAGTTTTGAAATGCCGGAATTTATGCCTGACAAGTTTGAAGCTGGCACGCCCAACATAGCCGGTATTTTTGGATTGCTCGGTGCTTTATCTGCTGATATAAAACAAAAACATTCTAATGAAGAATTCTACATGCTGATTAATGAGATAAAGAAAATTAAAGGTTACAGTGTTTTTTGCGCTGAATCACAAAATAGACAGGGCGGGCTCTTTTCTCTAAAACCAGAAACTACAGACTGCTCTACTCTTGGAAGAATATTATACGATAATTATGACATTCAAACTCGAGTCGGACTACACTGTTCTCCACAGGCCCATAAATTTTTAGGGACCTACCCATATGGAACATTGAGGATTGCTCCTTCTGTTTATCATACTTCAGATGACTTTGAAATATTAATTAAAGCCTTGACTGACGTTAAAAAATTGCTATAGAAGTGCAAAATACTAAATGACAGATAAAAAGATACTACTTGTTTTTGAATCTACACGTGCAGTGATATTAGCTGAGCGTGAGTGTAAAAGTAAAGGACTTAAGTGTACTGCAGTTCCTACTCCCAGGGAGTATACTGCACAATGCGGTATTGCCTTGGAAGTGGCGATTGAGCAGAAGGAAGAAGTAATTAAACTATTAGATCAGCTTGGAAAGCCCTATCGGTATTATGATAAAAAAAAGTCTAAAGGGACTTCATGTGGAATATGATTTACTAAAAAATATTGAATCAGGGGGATGTTCTGCAAAACTTTCTCCCGGCAGACTTGAGGCATTGCTAAAAGGAATTCCTTTTAGTAAGAATAAAAATCTTCTTGTTGGTGCTGAAACTTCTGATGACGCAGCTGTCTATAAAATTAACGATGAAACAGCGGTTATTCAGACTGTCGATTTCTTCCCTCCAATATGTTCCGATCCCTACTTATTTGGCCAGATAGCAGCAGCTAATGCTTTGAGCGATGTTTTTGCAATGGGTGGTAAAGCCGTATTGGCATTAAATCTTGTAATGTTTCCCGCTGATGAAACAGATACTGATACTCTTAGGCATATACTGCAAGGTGGTGCGGAAAAAATATCTAAAGCAGGGGCTGTTCTTGCGGGAGGGCATACAATAATAGATAAAGTTCCTAAATACGGACTTGCTGTTACCGGTATTGTTCATCCTAATAGAATTATAACAAATACCAATGCCTGTGTTGGTGATGTAATTATTTTAACTAAATCTATCGGTACCGGTGTGATTCTTGCCGGACATAAAATAAATGAAACCAAGCATAATGATCTAAACAGTGCTATGGATTCAATGAAACAGTTGAATAAAAAAACAGCCGAAATAATGCAGAAATATGAAATAAAATGTGCTACGGATATAACCGGCTTTGGACTGCTGGGGCATTGTCATGAGATTGCTGCAGGGAGTAATGTAGCACTGGATATTTCTGCTGGGAAAATTCCTCTGCTTACCGGGGCATATGATTTAATGAATATGGGGTGTATTCCATGTGCTGCTTTTAGCAACCTTAAATTTGCAGAACAATATACTATGTTTTCAAAACAGCTTGACTATAATTTAAAGATGCTTGCTTGTGATGCGCAGACTTCCGGCGGTATTCTGTTATGTTCTCCACAAAACAAAGCGGATAATGTAGTTAGAGAATTGGTGGATGCCGGCTATTCTTCTACTGCTATAATAGGAAATGTTCGGGTTGCGGATGAAGGTAGTTTATATAGCATGACTTTGTCATAGCGCTATAGATATGCTGTTATTCTAAGGTAAATTATAGTAATTACTCAATTATATTAAGAGGTTTTAGAAAATGATACATTTCAGTGAAGCATATGATATAGTAATGAGTGCGGTTAGAAAAACCGGGCATGAGCAGATTGATATTTCTGATTCGTTAAACAGAATACTGGCACAGGATGTTGTCTCAGATTTAGATATGCCTCCTTTTAACAAATCAGCTATGGATGGCTATGCCTGTCGCGCTGAAGATTTGGAACATGAATTAAATGTCATTGAAATTATACAGGCAGGTTATGTCCCAGATAAAAAAGTAGGAAAACTTGAGTGTTCAAAAATTATGACCGGTGCCATGCTTCCAGAAGGTGCTGATTGTGTAATTATTGTTGAAGAGACAGAAGAAAAGGCGGGTGTAGTAAGGTTTACAGGTACTCTTGAAAGAGACACTGAAGGCAACTTTAAATATTTTCAAAAAAGAAAAGGAAATATTTGTCTAAAAGCTGAAGATATTCAGTGTGGTGAGATAGTCTTGTCAAAGGGTGAAATAATTAAACCCCAGCATATAGCTGTGCTGGCCTCAGTTGGATGTGCTAATCCGTATGTAGGCATAAAACCCAGGGTTGGTGTTATTGCTACCGGCAGCGAACTTGTTGAACCGTATGAAAAGGTCGAAGGGCCAAAAATAAGAAATAGTAACAGTTATCAGTTATCTGCTCAATTAGAGAGAATGGGAGCTATTTTTAAGTATTATGGAATTGCAGAAGATACAATAGAGGCTATTGATTCGAGTGTTAAAAAGGCTAAAAAAGAAAATGATGTAATATTGGTTTCAGGTGGAGTGTCGATGGGGGACTATGATTTTGTACCTGAAATATTGAAGAATAACGGAATAAATATAATGTTTGATCAAGTGGCTATCCAACCAGGGAAACCAACGACTTTTGGAGTAGCGGAAGATGTGATCTGTTTCGGAATGCCGGGTAATCCGGTATCTACTTTTGTTCAATTTGAAATTCTAGTAAAACCATTTTTATATAAAATGATGGGACATGATTTTGTTCCTAACTATTTCCCTTTGACACTTGGCAAAACAATTAAGCGAAAAAGAGCGGGCAGGGAAGCATTAGTTCCGGTTTATATTAGAGATGGAAAAGTATACCAGGTGGATTATCATGGTTCAGCGCATATTAATGCGATGTGCATAGCTGAATATCTTGTTTCATTGCCTATTGGGGCTTTTGAAATAGAGAGAGGTACTGTTGTTGATGTTAGACAAATTTGATCGAAAAATTAACTATCTTAGAATTTCAGTAACAGATCGTTGTAACCAAAGATGTTACTATTGTATGCCAAAAGAGGGTGTTAATTTTATAAAGCATGAAGATATTCTTTCCTACGAAGAAATTGCAGAAATAACAGCAGAACTTGTAGGGTTGGGGATTGATAAGGTAAGGTTAACAGGAGGAGAACCGCTTGTTCGTCGTGGCATTATTTCGTTAGTTTCTATGCTTTCCAATATCGAAGGAATAAAAGACCTATCCATGACTACCAATGGAGTGCTTTTGTCAAAATATGCAGAAGAGTTAAAGAAGAATGGCTTGGACAGACTAAACGTTAGCTTGGACTCAATCAATCCTGCTGAATATAAAAAAATTACAAATTTCGATAAATTAAAAGAAGTTCTTGATGGACTGCAAGCTGCAGTAAAAGCAGGATTTAAAACGATAAAACTAAATTGCGTTATTAAAGAATCTTCTGATGAAGAAAATGCACGGGAAGTTGCTGAATTTGCGGCAGAAAATGGTTTTGAAATACGTTTTATTCGTATGATGAATATAGCAAAAGGTGAATTCTGGCCTGTCGAGGGCGGAGATGGTGGTAATTGCAAAAGTTGTAATAGGCTGAGACTTTCAAGCGATGGCAGGTTGTTTCCGTGTCTTTTTAGCGATAAAACTTTTTCAGTTAAAGATCTAGGAGTAGAAGAAGCTTTTAAGCAGGCATTGGAATATAAACCTGAAACAGGCAAAAGGGCAGAAAATAAATTCTATACACTGGGAGGATAAATTAAATGAATAAATTATCACATATTGGAGCAGACAATCGACCTGTTATGGTGGATGTAAGCAGTAAACCTGATTCATTCAGAGTGGCAAAAGCTGCCGGTTTTATCAGACTTGAGAAAAGTACTATAAAACAAATAACAGAAAACAGAATGAAAAAAGGAAATGTTCTTATAACTGCTGAGCTTGCCGGAGTTATGGCAGCTAAAAAAACATTTGAACTTATTCCCCTTTGTCATTCGCTGATAATTTCTAAGGTTGATGTAAGAACTTCAATTGTAGAGGATGGAGTTGAAGCCTGCAGTGAAATTATTTGCACAGGCAAGACTGGTGTGGAAATGGAAGCTTTAACTGCTGTAAGTATTGCTTTGCTGACCGTATATGATATGTGTAAAGCTGTTGATAAAAATATGGAAATATCTAGTGTGAAACTCGTTAAGAAAACAAAAGAAGAAGTTTGATTGCAGAACAAATAGTCATTCTTTCAAGAAAATAATAGAGGCGTTCAGAAAATGAGTAGAAATTTAGCAAAAATAGTTTCAGTAAATATTTCAGAAAAAAAAGGTACAGTAAAAAAGCCTGTAGATAAGGTTGTTTTAAATGAGAAGGGGATTATAAATGATGCCCATGCCGGAACTTGGCATCGGCAGGTTACACTTCTTGCTCAGGAAAGAATTGATGAGTTCTCAAAGGAAATAGGAAGAAATGTTAAATTTGGTGAATTTGCAGAGAATATTACGACTCAGGGTATTGACTTAACAAAGGTCACAATACTTGATAGATTTAAGATAGGAAAAGTTGAACTCGAAGTTACCCAAATAGGAAAAAAATGTCATGGAGACGGATGTGCTATTTATCGTGAGATTGGTAAATGTGTCATGCCTAAAGAGGGGATTTTCTGTCGTGTTTTGAAAGGTGGTAAAATTGCTGCCGGTGATGTTTTGGAATATTATTCACGCTCTTTGCGTATCGCCGTTATTACAGTCAGTGATCGTGCCAGCAGGGGAGAATATGAAGATTTAAGCGGACCCGAAATAGTTAAGAAAACAGAAGAGTTTTTTAAAGATAAACCCTGGAGCCTAAACATTCATAGAGTGATTGTTCCTGATGATGCAGAAACTCTAGAACACGAAATAAAACTGCTGACCAATGGATTTGATGTTATTTTCACCACCGGCGGTACAGGCATTGGTTCTCGGGATATTACTCCTGAAGTAGTTGAAGCTTTGCTGGATAAAACGATACCCGGAATAATGGAATATATCCGTGTAAAATATGGTGCTAAGATTCCAAATGCACTGCTTAGCCGATCTGTTGCAGGCATAATAGACAAATCTTTGATTTATGCCTTGCCTGGAAGTGTAAAGGCTGTTAGAGAATATACAGATGAAATATTAAAAACAGTCGAACACTCTGTTTTTATGCTAAAAGATATTAACACGCACTGATAATGATAAAAAAGAATGTAGCGTTATTTAATAAATAATAAATAATAAAGTAACCAAAAACAAAAATACCTCTGGTATAAATAATCATGAAAATTATTGATTTAAGAAGTGATACTGTAACTAAGCCGACTGATGAAATGCGAAAAGTTATGCAGAATGCAGAAGTTGGGGATGATGTTTGTGGTGATGACCCAACGGTAAACAGACTGGAGAAAATTGCAGCAGAAATGCTCGGTATGGAAACAGCAGTATTTGCTCCAAGCGGTACACAGAGCAATCTTATTGCTCTACTGTCATATTGTCAGCGGGGTGATGAATATATCGTTGGACAGCAGGCTCATACTTATAAATATGAAGGGGGAGGAGCTGCAGTGCTCGGCAGTATTCAACCTCAGCCTTTAGAGTTCGAGAAAGATGGAACTCTTGATTTTGATAAAATAAAAAATGCAATAAAACCGGATGACTTTCATTTTGCAAGGACAAAATTATTGTGTCTTGAAAATACGATGTCCGGAAAAGTTCTTCCTTTGGAGTACTTAGTAAAAGCTGGAAAATTTGCTAAAGAAAACAGCCTAAAAATACATTTGGACGGAGCAAGAGTATTTAATGCTTCTGTAAAACTTGGTATTAATATAAAAGAAATATCGCAATGTTTTGATTCTGTGTCCATTTGTTTGTCTAAAGGGTTGGGTGCGCCTGTAGGCTCTCTTCTTTGTGGCAGTGGTGAACTAATCAAAGAAGCTCGGAAATGGCGAAAAATGCTTGGTGGAGGAATGCGACAGGCTGGTATTATTGCAGCGGCCGGGATTTATTCCTTGGAAAATAATATTAATAGATTGGTTGATGATCATGCAAATGCAAAGCTGCTGGCTGAAGGATTAGCTGAAGTTGATGAGTTGAAAATTGATGTTAATGCAGTTCAAACCAATATGGTTTTTGCAGATTTAAACTGTAAGTCTATTGATGTACTATATCCATATCTTAAATCAAGAGGTATTTTGATTTACAACAAGAACCCTATTCGGCTAGTTACACATATGGATATTACCAGTGGTGATATTGCTAACGTAGTCAGGGCATTTAAAGAATTTTTTGCTAGATTTTAACCGTTAGGTTGGTAGATTTTATTGTCGAAGAAGGTTTAGATTTCCTCTCAATCCAGTTGGATGATCGGAAATCGACAACCTAATTTTCGAGCTATATAATTAGCAAGGTACAACGTTTGTTGCACATGGGCCTTTACGGCCTTCTCCTACTTCATATTCTACTGCTTGGCCTTCATCAAGCGATGCACGCCCTGCTGTTTTAACTTCTGAATAATGCACGAATAGATCTTTTCCACCATCATCTGGAGCTATGAAACCAAAACCTTTTTCTGAATTGAACCACTTTACTGTACCTTTACCCACAACTAATTTCTCCTTTTTTGATTAATATTAGTTTATTTGCAGTCTTCTGCATTTATAAACTATTTTCTGAATGTAATAATCGTAAAAATGACTATTAATTATTTAATATAACTACTTTGAATTGATATTTCAAACAAGAAAATGCTCCAAAGATCTTAGAATGTCATTATATTCTATATTTCTTTCAGAAAAGATTTTTGACGATTCTTCTATATTACATCGAAAATTATATCATTCTGCGTATATTATATGATTATTTTTAATAAAAATATAGAAAATCTCTTTTTAATCTATTGTCATAAATTGTATTGATATTCATCAATAAAAAAATAAAAAAAGTTACACTTGTTGGAGAATTTTATGCTTGATATTAATCTTATTAGAAAAGAACCGGATACTGTTCGCAGAGCTCTGCTTAAAAGAATGGACAGCGTTGATTTTACTGAACTGCTTAAAATGGATAAGAAAAAACGAGAGTTTATTCTTGAAAGCGAAAAATTAAAAGCTAAAAAGAATCAAGTTTCAGCTAATATTCCTAAGTTGAAGAAGGAAGGGAAGGATATCAGCGAACTTTTAAAGGAAATGAAACAGGTTGGAGATGATATTAAAGGAATTGATGAAAAACTGGCAGAAACTTCTTCTAAATTGAATGAAATTCTTATTGCCTTACCAAATATGCCTGCAGAAGATGTTGTAGCCGGCGACAAAGAGAACAATGAAGTTATTCGCACTTGGGGAACTAAACCTGAGTTTGCCTTTAAACCGAATGGGCATATGGATATAGCTGAAAAGCTTGGATTGATTGACTATGAGCGTGGTGTAAAGCTGGGCGGAACGGGTTTTTGGATTTACAAAGGTGATGGTGCATTGCTGGAGTGGGCTCTTTTAAACTACTTTGTTGAAATGCATGTTAGAGATGGTTATGAGTTTATCCTTCCACCACATCTCCTTACTAATCAATGCGGTTATACTGCCGGACAGTTTCCAAAGTTTGCGGATGATGTTTTTCATCTTGAAGGGGAAAATGGCAAAAAAAGTACTCATTTTCTACTGCCTACCTCTGAAACAGCTTTAATTAATTATCATAGAGACGAAATTTTAAAAGAAGCTGATATGCCTAGAAAATATTTTTCCTATACTCCATGTTACAGAAAAGAAGCCGGAAGTTATCGTGCATCTGAAAGAGGTATGATTCGTGGACATCAGTTCAATAAAGTTGAAATGTTCCAGTTTACAAAACCGGAACATTCAGACAATGCACTGGAGGAGTTGATAGACAAAGCTGAGAAAATTGTTAAGGGGCTTGGTCTACATTACCAGGTTTCAAAGTTGGCGGCTAAAGACTGCAGCGCATCTATGGCTAAAACCTATGATATTGAAATTTGGATTCCAAGCATGAACGAATACAAGGAAGTAAGTTCTGCTTCTAATGCAATGGACTATCAGGCCAGACGCGGTAATATCAGATTCAAGAGAAAAGAAACAGGCAAAAACGAATTTCTTCATACACTAAATGCTTCCGGACTTGCTACAAGTAGGCTGTACCCGGCAATACTTGAACAAAATCAGCAGGAAGATGGTAGTGTAGAAGTACCTGAACCACTAAAAAAATGGGTTGGTAAAGATTATATTAAAATCTAGAAATTACTCTCTTACTTATTTTTTCAAGAGAAGAATTAAGGGGGAGGGGGTGCTAGTTGTATTTGATACTAAAAAATAAACGGCTGACAATATTGTCAGCCGTTTATTTTAGATAATATAATTTGCTTTAAATTATTATCCTAAAAGTTTTTTCATGTTTTGAAATTCTTGTTCCATCTCTTCAGTCAATTCTTTCATTATGTTTGGAACTGTTTCATGTTTCTTAATAAGTCCTACAGACTGACCTGCCATAAGAGAACCATTATCAATATCGCCGTCAATTACAGCATTGCGAAGGCTTCCCATCCAGAATTCTTCAACTTTATGCTGTGCTTCGTTACGGCTGATTATGCCTTTGTCAAGTTTCTCAATTAGCTCAAGCTGTAGTCTGCCGAATGCATCAAGACCTTTGTTACGCAGAGCTCTGACAGAAACAACTGGCAGGCGGGTATCAAACTGTGGCGTTGAGGTGGCGTCTCTGGCATTTGCATGTATGAATTTTTGTTTAAAATTAGGATGAGCACAGCTTTCTTCTGCCATGGCAAAACGCGTACCCAGTTGTACACCGGAAGCTCCCATTAAGAACATATGTGCGCACATTTTGCCTGTAGCAAGTCCTCCACCAACAAATATAGGAAGTTCGCCTACTTCAAAAAGTACCTGTTGTAGAAGAACTGTTAGACTTACATGTCCGACATGACCACCAGCCTCCATACCTTCAAGAATGATTGCATCTGCTCCATATCTATACATGCGGTGAGCAATGGTGTCGGTAGAGGCAAAACAGATTACTTTCGCTCCGGTTTCTTTAACCATGTTGATTTCTTTTTTGTTAGGAAATCCACCAGCAAATATTACATAAGGAAGTTTTAGTTCTGTCACTAGTTTAAGGTGATCCGAGTATGCTGGAGCGATAGTTATAATATTTACAGCGAAAGGCTTGTCTGTCAATTTACGTGTATCAATTATTTGTTGAGCTAGAATATCCGGGGGGGTATTTCCTCCTGCCAAACAGCCGAATCCGCCTGCATTTGCTACAGCAGCGACCAAAGTTGGGTCACTGACCCAGGTCATTGCTCCACAGATGATTGGATATTCTACATTAAGAAAATCTTTGCCTCTTTTGAAAAAACGATCTGATAGTTTAGCTGTCATACATTTTCCTCTGGTAGTGATTTTGTTTAAATAGAAATTAATATTTGAAGCTATAGACATTTGAGCGCTCTGAAGAGACACTCTATTCTTCATAATTATAACCGATTTCTTGTTTTTGACAACCTTTTAAATTACAAACATTCGTGTTTGAGAAGCTAAACTAGATTTTACCTTTTTTGTTTTATTATGTGAGTTAACATTGTTGACTATTATCATGTTAAAATGCAAATTTCTGTACATTAAAAAAAAAGAGCTACCGGAAACCCCGATAGCTCTTTAGTCATAAACTAAAGTTTATTTTGTCTCTTTTTTCTTTGCTGCCGTTGCCTTTGTTTTTGGAGGCTCAGGCTTTTTTTCAGCCTTAGGGGCTGGCTTAGCAGCAGCTTTGGCAACCGGCTTTTCAGCTGGTTTAGGAACTGGTTTTACCGGTGGTTTTTTAACTGTTACAGAAATAGAAATTTTTTCCATTTTTGTTGCCGGTGCGGCATGGATGTTTTCCATAGTTAAACTTTTAGGTCTGCAGTTTGTTACACATTCATTACACATAATACACTGGAATGGATTAATTTCCCATTTGCCTCCAGCTCTGTCAACCTTAATTGCTCCAGTCGGACATTTTATCTGGCAAACAGTGCAGAGTGTACATTTTGAAGCATCATTTACAACGCTGCCACGGGTTTTATCATAAACTCTACCCGGCACTACCGGATACATTTTACAGAATGGTTTTTTACGAACCCATTCTAATACTGTTTTTGACATTCTTAAAAAATCTGACATAATTTACCTCTCTGTACAACTGATACATGGATCTATTGAAATAACGATTGCAGGAACATCTGCTAAATCACAGCCGGCCAGCATGTGTACAAGCGGTGGTAGATTCGCAAAAGTAGGAGTCCTTACTCTAAATCTATCAAGGAATTTTGTTCCGTTTCCTTTGACATAGTAGATTACTTCGCCGCGAGGCTGCTCTACTCTAGTAAAGAATTCTCCATCAGGAAATCCTACAACTTTAGCTTCAATTTCACCTTTTGGCAGTTTGCTTGCAACCTGTTTCATGAGGTCTAGTGCCTGATATACTTCTTTGACACGAACTATAGTACGTGCGTGGCAGTCTCCGGCAGTTTCTATTACGGGTTCAAAATCCAAGTCTTTATAAGCTCCGTAGCCCAGTTGACGCAAGTCTTGTACCAAACCGCTTGCACGGCCAGTTGGGCCTACTGCACCAAGTTTGTGTGCCATTTCTTTAGGAAGAACCCCTACATCTGCCCATCTATGAGTGACAGTATAATCATTTATGAATACATCTGCAAGTTTCTTGTATTCTGATTCAACTTCTTCAAGTTGTTTCATTATGCGTTGCATTGTAGGTTCATCAATATCTTTTCTTACACCACCGACTTTACATACATCAAAAATGATACGTGCACCAGTAGTTTCTTCAAATATATCAAGGACAAGTTCTCTTACACGCCATGAGTGCATAAATAAACTTTCATAACCAATGGCATCAGCAGCAAGTCCCAGCCATAAAATATGGCTGTGTATTCTTGAAAGTTCACCCCAGAATACACGAAGGAATTCAGCTCTTTTAGGTATTTCAAGTTTCATGATTTCTTCATTAGCCTGGCAATACCCAACACCATGAATCATACTGCATATACCGCAGATACGCTCTGCTACAAGAACCATGTCTGTGAAAGATTTACGTTTGCAAAGTAGCTCCAAACCACGATGAATGAAACCTACATTAGGAATAGCTTCAACTACAACTTCGTCCTCAAGAACCAAGTCCAGATGGATAGGTTCAGGCAGCACAGGGTGTTGTGGGCCAAAAGGTATTATTGTACGTTTACCCATCTTTACACCTCCCCGTCTGCTATTTTTGAATTAAAAGGTTGTTTTACGTCGATTCTATAAAATTTACCGCCAAAATCGATAGCTATTCCATCAATTTTAATGCCGAACAAATCATGTAATTCATTTTCATAAATGAATGCAGCAAGATAAATCCCAGAAATAGTTGGAAGTTCTGCGCCCTCAAGAGGAAGATCTATGCGATAATTAATAAATTTATATTTTTTAGTATCATCAAAAGTATAATCGACAGTAAGCTTATCTGTCCTGGTACAAGACATTTGTACCAACCGATATCCGCCTGCTTCGAGAGCACTTACTTTCTCAAGCAGATCACTTGTTTTTATAACAATTATTTCTTGTTCTTCAACCATTATTTAACCTCTTCCGGTAATAATTATTAAATAAAAATACAGTTTAATTTAACGATTTCTATTTTATATTTTTTTTCTTTTCTTCCAGAGCACCTAAGCCCTGAACAACCGCATCTATTATTGCTTCAGGCCGGCAAGCGCATCCCGGAGCATAAACATCTACCGGGATTACTTTATCTACTCCACCGAGAGTATTATAACATTCGGCGAAAAAATGACCTGTGCAGGCACATGCTCCAACTGCTACTACTACTTTAGGTTCACCCATCTGGTTGTAGATATTTTTAATAACATCAATGTTCTGAGTGTTAACTGAACCAGTTATAAGAAAAACATCTGCATGCTTTGGATTACCGGTATTGATAATGCCAAATCTTTCTATATCATATTTAGGCATTAATGCAGCTAACACTTCAATATCACAGCCGTTACAGCTGGAACCGTCATAGTGCAGCACCCACGGTGATTTTGCAAAATATCCCATAATAACTATCCTTTATAATTTATTAATAAAAAACAATACTAGTAGATTGCCAACTCCCAGGATTATAGTTATACCCCAGGCCGATGCCAGCATCAATTCCCATTTTATACGGGCATTGATGTTGTCAATGAATATTTCACTCAGATAAACAAGAACTGTAATGATAATTCCCCAAAACCAGTGACTACCAAAGAAAAGAAATAACATTGCCAACATAAATATTGTTTCATACCAGTGTGTGATTTCAAAAACTGCCAGAGAAGGGCCTGCAAATTCAGTTGTTAGACCTTTGACAAGTTCCTGATGTCCATGGTGTGATGTTGACAGATCAAACGGAGATTTTCTCAGTTTGATAGTGAAAACATAGCATAATGCAATGTAAACACCGGGTAGATGAAAAATAGGTGCATGTTGAGCAGCAGCTATTTCATATACATTGAAAGAACCAGTAGCCATGTACAGTCCTACAGGTGCTAGCAGTATCATTGGTTCTGCAGCCAACATCTGTAAAAGTTCACGTTCTGCACCGATAAGGGCATATGGTGAGTTTGTACAATAAGCAGCCAAAACAATAAATACACCTCCAACTATCATTGCAAAAACAGCAAGTAGAAGGTTTGCACCGCCGAAGAAAATTGCTCCTGCAAGTACTGTAAATATCAGAGAACAGGCGACATAGTCAACATGAAAACGGTTGACTACCAGATTTTCTTTACCGAATAGTTTGAGTACGTCATAGAAAGGCTGACGTACAGGTGGGCCTACACGACCCTGCATGCGCGCAGTGATGATGCGATCAACACCTGCTATAAATCCTCCGAGAATCGGAGCAAGTATGAGAAATAGAATAATTAGGACAATACTAAAAGCGCTCATTATAAATTCTCCATAAAAAACATTAATACCCAAAGAATTGTAGAACCGATAATTGTTCCTTTATATAATTTTTCTTCGCTGAAGAATTTTTTCAAGTAATAATTACCGAAAGCCCAGTTTCTAGGTTCACCCAGAGAGCCTTTGAATTGATATTTACTTTCTTTTACATTTGCACCGCAGAGATAAGGTTCTGTTTTAACTAAGTGTTTCCAGCGTATAAAGAAGCTTACAAGCGGGATAAGTATTAGTGCCAACATTATGGCGATTGTGAGGTTTACGCCTTCTGCCATCATAGGATTCCAACCGTACAGTGGTTCAATCCAGTAACGTCCTATCCATGGGTATGCTATTAATGATACAACTACTAATACGGAAAGGCCGCCTAGTGCTATCCATTGTATGCCTATTCCATGTGTTCTTATAGGTGGTTCTTCACTTGTAACAGAAATAACAGTTCCCATCCATTTTGTGTAGAAAAACAACATTAAAGAACCGCCAAAAATAACAATTGCCGGGAAAAGCGGATTTCTTAGTGTAAGAGCTTCTATTGCAGCAATTTTACTTATAATAAGTCCGAATGGAGCAAGGAACATGCCACCAAGACCAACGACCATAACAAGTGCTACTAGAGGCATTCTAGAAATGAGTCCGTGCATATCTTCAATATTTTTACTTCCAAGCTGCTGATCTACTGTGCCTACTGCAAGGAACATAAGTGCCTTTGCGATAGCATGGAATACTATTAATAGTAATGCAACCCAGAGTGTAAAGTTTGTGCCTACGCCAGCCAATAATACAATAAGACCGAGGTAGCCAATAGTTGAATATGCCAGAACTTTTTTAGCGTCACTTTGTGCTACCGCTATGGCTGAGCACATGACAAAACTTACTCCTCCAATAATTGCCACCATTGCGCCTGAAGCGGTTCCGGTAAGAACATGAGCACATCTTAGAACGATGTATACGCCGGCTTTAACCATTGTACTGGAATGAAGAAGCGCAGATGACGGTGTTGGTGCAACCATCGCTCCGAGCAACCATGAGCTGAACGGAAATAGTGCAGCTTTGTTCATGCCAGCAAAGCATATAAGAAGTATAGGTAACATTACCACAGCTTTTTTAATTGTAATAAGCTGCTGCAACTCAACAGTATGACAGGTGTTTGCAGCCAAAAGAATTGCCATTGCGAAAGCTAGGCCACCTAATAAAAGCATCCACAATGCTCTGAAAGAATTGTGCTTTGCTTCTTTTGTTCTGCTATAGCCAATCATTATAAATGAACAGAGTGTGGTTATTTCCCAGAAGAAGTATATCCAGGTGATTGTGTTTGAAAAAACAATTCCAAACATAGCAAAGAAAAATAAAAATATAGCAGCAATGAAATGATGCCTATGATCTTTAAATTGTGGGTTTTCTTCATGATAGAGTTTCATGTAAGGTACGGTGTATACCGCTATTAATGTCCCTACTATGGCTATTATTAGCCCCATTATGACAGATAAATCGTCAATATAGATATAGCGGGTTGTTTCTGGTATTCTACCTGATATATCATAGAAGATTACCGGAGCATACTGAATAATAACGACTAACAGAATCCAGTATTTTTTTATTGGAAGTTTACGGCATACATAAAGGAAGACACATGCAATAATTATTTCACCGACTGTTACAAAGTTATCTGCAACACTTGATTCAATAATTAAATAAGTTCCTTTACCTCCCATGTATTGGCATGCGAGAGCTATCGCGCCAATAGCAATGAGAGCCGATGACAGGAGTACGATCCATTTCTGTAGGAAATAGGATCTGAAGATGAGTAATAACACCGCCGGTATCAGCGGGAACAAAATTAAAAATGTTACCCAATCCATAGACAATCACCTCTTGTTTGTTAATATTTTTTTGAACGAAAATTTAGTTTTATTTTTATCGATTACTACTGAAAAAACTGTTTCTCCGAAAATTGCTTATACTATATACATATATATATACAAAAGTAGAAAAATTATTTTTTTTAATAGTATCGGGGTAAATATTAGTTCTTTTGCTGACCAATTCTACATGTGTAGAGTTTTGACTATAATAAATAGTTTATTCAGCATAGAACGTCTTAAGAAAAATTATACCTAAAAAAATATGGTTTGTAAACATGTTTTATTAAAAAATATTGTTCAAAAGTCAAAAATAAACAAATTGAACTTATTTTTTTATTGATTTTGTTGTTTTTGGAGATGTTTTTGAGCAAAATATACTAAAAATAGATGAAACGGAAGTTTTTTGCATTAGTTTATTATTTCTAATCAACAGTAATTTAGTGAAATAATGGAGCATTATAGAGTGAAAAAAGTTCTTTTATCTGTCAGCTTTCTGTTTGTAGTAGTTTTTTTTCTAAACGCACAGGTAACAGTTGTAAAACGTGCACTGGAGACTAATCCGAAGCTTTATTTTAATAAAGTTATAGGTAATCCTGATTTTTCGAACTATATCAGTTCAAACCTTGTTAATTGCGGCTGGTTTGAAGTCACTTCTTCTCCTTATGGTGTAAAGTATAATGTTTCAGGTAAAGTTGAGAATAAAAGGGTATACTTAAGCGTAAGCGGGGGTGCTTCTTTTACTTTGACAATGAATATTGATAATAATAATTTACGACGGACAGCTCAACGTATGGTGGATGCAGTCCTCAAAAAAATATTTAATGTACCCGGAATATGTGCTTCGAAAATAGCATTTGTTGGTCAGTCAGGGAAAGTAAAAGAAATTTATGAATGTGACTATGATGGAAAAAACACAAAAAAACTTACGAACAATAAGAGTTTGTCACTGGAGCCTAATTGGGGTGGAGGCAACAATTTTTTAGTATATACATGGTACCGTAACAATTATACAGATGTAGTTGGTTTGAAACTTGCGAATAGTAAAACCTATAAATTAGCTAATTTCCCAGGGTTGAATATGGGAGGTGCTATTTCTCCTAACGGTAAATATCTGGCGGTTATTTTGAGCAGGGATAAACAGGTTGAGCTGTATGTGAAAAAAATATATGGTAAAGGTCTTAAGAGATTAACTTATGATACTGCTGTAGAAGGTTCACCGTGCTGGTCTCCAAATGGCTTAAATATTTGCTTTGTTTCGGATAAATACCTAAAAATCCCTAAACTATATATTGTGGATGTGAATTCCGGTAAAACTTACCGTATTCATACTGTGGGAAGTGAAGCAGTAACTCCAGACTGGTCTTCCGCTGGAAATAAAATTGTGTATTCTGCTCGTTTTGGAAAGCAGTTTGCTCTGGCAGTTTATGATATAAAATCTAAGAGATCGTCAACTGTAAAAATTAATGCTGCCGGAGATTGGATGAGTCCAACATGGGCTCCGGACGGACGGCATATAATCTGTTCTAGAGTTTTGAATTATCATTCTCAACTGTATGTGGTAGATTCCTGGACAGGAAAAGCAAAAAAACTATTGAACAGTAAAATGAATCTTAGTTCTCCTAGTTGGTCAGGGTTGATGTAAAAGAGATTGATCATATGCATTTGAAATGTGTAGGGGGGCTTGCTTTTTAATACATTCATAGCCTGGATGGCTAAGCAACACAATTAAACGAAAAAGACAAAAAGGTTTTACCTTATTATAACTACTAAAAAGGATCAATGTATGATTATATTTCTATATAATTTATTTATGCCGTTTGCTTTTCTTTTTTTTCTGCCGGGTCTTATTATAAAACTTATAAAAAGAGGCGGGGATAAAGATACATATTGGGAACGGTTTGGTGTTTTTTCCAATGATGTGAAGAAAAAACTGAAAAGTCTGTCATGTCCTGTGTGGGTGCACGCTGTATCCGTAGGAGAAACGCAGATTGCTGTAAGTTTTATAAAACAATGGAAAGAGAGTAATCCCGAAATAAACTTTGTCCTATCCACTACAACTACAACAGGACAGGCCCTGGCAAGACAGAATGCTCCGGAAGGTGTTACTGTTATTTTTTGCCCTATAGATTTTTCCTGGGCTGTAAAAAAGGTCCTAAAAATGATACGCCCCAGAATACTTGTTTTGTTTGAGACTGAAATATGGCCTAACTTGATTTATGAGTCAAATAAGTTTGGAACAAAGGTAGTGCAGGTTAACGCGAGAATTTCGGATCATTCTTTTAAAGGTTATAAGCGATTTAAGTATTTTATTGATCCTTTTTTATCGAAACTTACAGTTTCCTGTGCACAAACACAGCTTGATGCAGAAAGGCTCAAGGAAATATGTCCATCTCTGCATGTTGAACAGACTGGTACAATGAAGTTTGATCAGAAAATTCCTAAAAATTTTCTGGATCTTAAGCTTAATGAAGTATTTGGTGATGATGAGAGAAGAATCTTACTTGCAGCGAGTACTCACCCTGACGAAGAAAAACTTATATCAGAGGTTTTTAAGAAATTACAGCCGGAGTTTTCAGATTTAAAATTGGTTTTGATTCCAAGGCATGCTGAGCGTGGGGCTGACGTTGCAAGTATATTAAAAGAACTCAAAATCCCATTCTATCAGAGATCAAGCAAAAAGAAGATTAATGAAAAAGTGAAATGCCTTCTGGCAGACACTACCGGGGAAATGGTATCATTTATTAATAATTCTGAAATTGTTATTGTCGGTAAAAGCTTTGCCGGAAATGATGAAGGGCAGAATATTATTGAACCCGCACTTATGGGGAAAGCTGTAATTGTCGGGCCAAAGTTAAGAAACTTCAGACAGGTTATGGATATTATGCTGAAAAAAAATGCTCTTATTTCTGTTGGAGACGATGAACTGGAAAAAACTATACGTGATTTACTGAAGAATCCTGAAAAATGTAAAAAGTTGGGAGTTACCGCAAAGGCGGCTGTTACTGAACACATCGGTGCAACTCGAAGGACTATTGATATAGTGAAGAAATATTTATAAAGAGAGAATTATGACGAAAAATAAAACTATGGAAACGCCAGTTATAGATGTAGGTTATGTGGCAAAACTAGCTAAGTTGGAGCTTGATCCCTTATCTATGGACAAGTTTCAAAAAGATATGGAAAGTATTGTTGAATATGTTAATTTGTTAGGTGAACTGGATTTGAAGGGTATAGAGCCTACAGCGCACCCATTTGTTTCAAGTAATGCTTGGAGAGAAGATGTTGCTAAAGAATCTTTTTCTCGTGATGTTATGCTTAGTAATGCCCCAGATATACTGGATGATGAGCTGATACGTGTTCCGCAGGTTATATCCGGAGAAGAGGATATCTAATGAAAAATAATTTGAATAAAATGACGCTCTGTGATGTATCAGACCTTCTTATTTCCGGAGAGATAACCTCCTCTGAATTATGTTCTTTATACCTATCCAGAACAAAAAAAATGGAACCCAAAATACAGGCTTTTCTGAAAGTTGATGAAGATGAAATACTGCGTCAGGCTTCAGCCTCTGATAAACGCAGGGGTGAGGGGAAACCGTTAAGCCGGTTTGACGGAATCCCTATTTCATTAAAAGATGTTATTAACGCTAAGGGTGAACAGTGTACATGCGGTTCTAAAATATTAGAAACTTACAATTCTGTTTATGATGCGACTGTTACTGAACGTTTGCGCAATAAAGGGCTTGTGTTGTTTGGTAGAAACAATATGGATGAATTTGCTATGGGATCTTCATGTGAGAACAGCGCATATTTTTCAACAAAAAATCCGTGGGATATTTCCAGAGTGCCCGGGGGATCCAGTGGTGGTTCTGCTGCTGCGGTTTCAGCTGGAGAAGTGCCTGCATCATTAGGATCAGACACTGGCGGATCTGTTAGACAGCCTGCCGCTTTCTGCGGAGTTGTCGGTTTAAAACCCACTTATGGTCGCGTGTCAAGATACGGACTTGTAGCTTATGCGTCTTCTCTAGACCAAATAGGGCCGATAACACGTGATGTAAAAGATTCTGCAGTATTATTGGATATTATTTCTGGATGCGACCCAAAAGATTCAACAACTCTTCCGGATTCAAAAATCAGTTTTGAAGAAATTGTCAATGCTTCAGGAGATGATTTGAGTGGACTACGTATTGGGTTGCCGAAAGAATATTTCGAAGTTGATGGACTCGATAAGGATATTAAGTTTTCTGTTGATAAAACCATTGAAAAGCTGAAATCTCTCGGTGCAAAAATGGTAGATGTTTCATTGCCGCATACGAAATATGCAATAGCTGCGTATTATGTGATTGCGACAGCTGAAGCCAGTGCGAATCTAGCTAGATTTGATGGTGTTAGGTATGGAAAGAGAACAGAGGGTTATAATGATCTTAATGAACTCTATTCACGATCAAGAGGAGAGGGGTTTGGTGAAGAAGTAAAGAGGCGCATTCTTCTTGGTACTTTTGTATTAAGTAGTGGTTATTATGATGCGTATTACCTGAAGGCTCAAAAGGTAAGAACATTAGTGAAAAATGATTTTGATGAAGCATTTAAAAAATGCGATATAATATTTTCTCCGGTTACTCCTACTCCAGCCTTTGAAATCGGTGGTATTACTGATCCTGTTCAGATGTATTTAGCTGATATATATACAATTTCAGTAAATCTTGCTGGGAACTGTGCTATTAGTGTTCCAGCTGATATTCTGAAAGAATCTAACCTACCTGTAGGTGTGCAGTTTTTAGGGCCGGCTTTTGGTGAAGACAAAATATTGAAAGTAGCCAAGGTCTTTGAAGAAAACAGAGACATTAAAGAATTTATACCTGAGGTGAAATATGTCTAATAAATATGATACAGTTATAGGGCTGGAAGTTCACGTTCAGTTGAAGACAGATTCTAAAATGTTCTGTTCCTGTAAAAATAAATATGGTGCAGAACCTAATACTCTGGTATGTCCAGTGTGTATGGGGTATCCAGGCGCTATGCCTGTTCCTAATAGGAAAGCTATTGAAAAAACTATTATTGCTGGAATGATGTGTTCTTGTAAAATACCTAATTTTAGTAAATTTGATAGAAAAAGTTATTTCTATCCGGATATGGCAAAAAACTATCAAATATCCCAATATGATCTTCCATTCTGTGAACATGGTAAAATGCATATTTACGGAAATGGTTTTTCAGGGAACAAACTTGATGAAAAAGATATTGGTATTACTAGAATTCATCTTGAAGAGGATGCTGCAAAATCAACTCATTTTTCCAATTACTCTGGTATTGACTATAATAAGGGCGGGATTCCCCTTATGGAAATTGTTAGTGAACCTGATATTACTACTGCAGATGAAGCCTATGCTTACCTAACTGCATTAAAACAGGTCATTCAGTATGGAAATATTGGAGACTGCGACATGGAGAAAGGGCAGCTGCGCTGTGATGTTAATATATCGCTTAAGCCGTGTGGGCGTAAAGAATTTGGCACTAAAATAGAATTAAAAAACCTTAACAGCTTCAGAGCTGTTCATAGAGCTATTGACTATGAAATAATTAGACAGGCTGAAATATTGGATGAAGGTGGTTCGATGAATCAGGAAACTCGTGGGTGGAATGATGATAAAGGTATAACATATCTGATGCGTACAAAAGAGAGTGCGCATGATTATAGATATTTTCCAGAACCTGATTTATTACCCGTTATTTTTGCAGATGAAGATATTTCTGAATTGAGAAAAAATGTACCGGAATTGCCAGAAGCTAAAAAAGCGCGTTTTGTTGAAGCTTACGCTCTAACGCACTTTGATGCGCAGGTTTTGACTTCTGAAAAAACCATAGCTG
This sequence comes from uncultured Victivallales bacterium, assembly GCA_964625675.1. GTDB lineage: Bacteria > Verrucomicrobiota > Lentisphaeria > Victivallales > GWF2-38-69. Next base: position 44,309 of record CAZVCD010000003.1, read on the forward strand.
ACTTTTTTGATGCGGGTGTTGTTTTGACTAAAACACCTAAACTCCTGGCTAACTGGATTATTTCAGAGCTGTTAAGAGAACTTTCGGATGCGAATATTGGTATTGCTGATTCTAAAATTACTCCAAAATCTCTTGCTGAAATGATCGAACTTATAAATAAAAAAATAATAAGTGGTAAAATAGCAAAAACTGTTTTTTCTGAAATGTTTAAAACAGGTAAAGCTCCTGCTGATATTGTCAAAGAAAAAGGATTGGTGCAGGTAACGGATGAATCCGTTATTGAAGAGTTTGTTGACAAGGCAATTGCAGAAAATCCATCACAGGTGGAAGAGTACAAGGGGGGCAAAAAAGCTGTGCTGCAATATTTTGTAGGGCAGGTGATGAAGCTTAGTAGAGGCAAAGCCAACCCACAGGCTGTTATTAAACTGATAAAAGAAAAGCTTGATTAGTGTTATTAAATGAATTAACTGGAGTTTTATTATTTGAATTCGGACGACTTAAGATTAATGGATTATCTGTTAGGATTTGTATCTGAAAAAAGAATTGAAAAAATTGATTCTATCCTGAATGACAGAACAAAACATGTAACAGTAGTGCTTGAGGACATATATCATCCGCAAAATGCCAGCGCGGTTGTTAGAACATGTGATTGCTATGGCATTCAGGATTTGCATGTAATTGAAAATACAAATTCATATAAAGTTAATAAATGCGTCACGCAGGGGGCTGGGAAATGGATTTCACTTTATCGGTATAACGGCAGGGAAGATAATACAGAAGATTGCATAATGAAACTGAAAGATCAGGGGTTTCATATTGCTGCAACATCTCTCCAGAACAAAGATGATGTTTCTATAGAAGAGTTGCCAGTAGAAAAAAAAATTGCCTTATGTTTTGGTTCGGAAGAACTTGGTTTATCTGATAAAGCACACGATCTGGCAGATTCTATTATCAGAATGCCTATGTATGGTTTTACGCAAAGTTTTAATGTCTCTGTATGTGCTGCGCTATGTTTGAATAACCTTATTAAGCGACTGCATAATTCAGATACTGCATGGCGTTTGACGGATGATGAAAGGAATGTTCTAAGGTTGGACTGGATAATGAAAAGTATCAAAAAACCAGATATGTTATTGACAAGGTTTAAATAATCAACTACCATGTATTTACAAGTTAATGAATGAAATTTAGTGCAGACTTCGCTATAACT
>CAZVCD010000004.1:0-18003 GCA_964625675.1 uncultured Victivallales bacterium
AAAATTTTCAGTATATTTAATTTTACTTTATTTTTTACTTCATCTCCACCATAGGGAATGCTACCACATAACACATTTAAGTCTTCTCCCTTAATAGCTTCAGAGAGTTTTTTATCATTTTGATCTTTTGCTAAATGAGGAAGAAGATCTGTTATGTACAATACAGGATCTCCTGGATCTTCTCCAATAACCACATTTTTTTTATTACCTTTCCCATCGATAACAACTCCGTGCAATGCAAGTGGTATCGTAGCCCATTGATATTTCTTTATTCCACCATAATAGTGTGTTTTAAAAAAAGCCATATCGCAGTCTTCATATAGCGGGTTTGCCTTTAAGTCAATTCTTGGCGAATCGATATGCGAACCCACTATATTCATTCCTTTGTCAATATTTTTTTTACCAACAACAAATAAGGCAATTGCTTTGCCTCTGTTTAATGCATAAACTTTAATTCCGGGCTTTATTTTAGTTCCTTTTTTAATCAAATCGTTTATATCTACAAACCCACACTTCTTTGCATAATCTAAAATATCAAGAGCACACTCTCTTTCCGTTTTTCCTCTATCTAAAAAACCTTTATACTCATCAGCAAATTTAAAAACTTCCTTTGTTTGCTCGCTATCCAGTGCACTCCAGGCATTCTTAAATTCATTGGTTAATTCATTCTGAAGTTTTATATCTTTACTTTCTTTAACCATAATTATCTCTCCTTAGAGTTACTTTTTAGATTCAGATGCCTTATCAGGATTACAAATATAGATAGTTTCTGTTCAGAAACAGTTTAAGGTATTATACTCTAGGTTGTTAATATATATTCCCCCCTTATTAAGTTCTCTATAGGTTCGTTCCGGGAGGAAATGGTTCAAGCAGTTTAAACTTATTGCCAAATACAGCACTAGGCAGTCTTCTGGCTTTGCAGTCAACAAGTTCAGTCAAAATAACTTCCAGAATATGCCAGACCTTAACACCAGAACGCACACAACCAGTTACTGTAGCAGCACCTCTCCCACAAGCTATATGCATGTGTAAAGATGGTTTCCCTTCATCATCAGGAAACAATGTTCCTGATCCTGTCGCTTCATGCGCATCTTCTAAGAGATAAAAAACAGGCTCAATATCTTCTGCTCTGCCTTCTTTAGGACCAACTACAATCTTACTACCAGCGTCTACCCCACCAACAATAATTAAAGACGCAGCTTCTATTGAATGGTCTACAGCAAACTTTTCGATTGATTCATGTATTATATCTCCGTCTTCCAAGCGAAGTACGAAAACACGCCCCTGCTTAGCTTCCGAATACTTCATCAAGTAATATTAGGGACAAATGTCTGGTCTGAAATAGGCGGACGAACATATCCCTTTGCATCTTTTCTAGGCGGAAGTTTAAATGGTTTAGGAGTTAAATCTTTGTATGGAATTAAGCTTAACAGATGGCTTATGCAATTTATTCTCGCACACTTTTTATTATCGGCATTAACCACGTACCACGGACAGTGCTTCGTGTCTGTATATAAAAACATCTGATCTTTAGCTTTAGAATAATCCTCCCACATATCGCGAGATTTTAAATCCATAGGGCTAAGTTTCCAGCGTTTTGTCGGATCATCTATTCTAGACTTAAACCGGACTTCCTGCTCTTCATCACTGACAGAGAACCAGTATTTAATTAATATAACCCCGGAACGCATAATCATCCGTTCAAATTCAGGTGCTGTTCTTAAAAACTCCTGGTATTGAGAATCTGTGCAGAATCCCATAACTGTTTCTACACCAGCACGATTATACCAGCTCCTATCAAATAGAACCATTTCGCCAGCAGCGGGCAGATGTGTTACATAACGTTGAAAATACCATTGTGTTTTTTCGCGATCAGTAGGAGTACCTAAAGCTTTAACACTACAGATACGAGGATTCAAACTCTGTGTTATACGCTTAATAACACCGCCCTTCCCGGCAGCATCTCTACCTTCAAATAATACAACTACCTTTAAACCTTCCTCTTTTATCCATTCCTGCAGCTTCACTAATTCTATCTGTAAGTCAGAAAGTTTTTTTAAATAATACTTTTTGTCTAATTTACCTTTTGCACTCATATGCTCTGAATGTTCATTATTCTTTACTTCTTTGTGTTTCTTATCTTTTGACATAACAAACTCCTTTATGCATTTTATAAAATTATATTCTTAATAAAAAAAACAGCAGTCTTTTTATTATAATATGTATCCTGTATTTGCACAACACAAATATACCGAAGGTATTTGTATTTTTGGTTTATTTGTGTGATTTTTACACTCCATTATTTTTATTATTTTTCGAAAACCATTTCGCTTTGGGTATAAAAGCATTTTTGCGAAACTGCAATTTGCTCTTTATATCGCCATTAATTTTGTATAAACACTAGCTAGTCCAGTGTCTTTCTATATCTCAAAACTCCTATAACAAGTACAATTATCATAAAAATTATAATATAGTACAGCTGCATCTGCAAATCCTTAAAACCTGCACCTTTAATCATTATCCCCCTAACAATAATATTAAAATGTGTCAGTGGAAGACATAGCCCAATGTACTGCGCCCAAACAGGCATTGCTTTAAATGGAAACATAAAACCGGAAAGCATTATAGAAGGGAGAAAAAAGAACATTGACATCTGTACGGCCTGTAGCTGATTTCTTGCAATAGTTGAAAATACTATTCCTACAGATAAAGTTGCTATAATAAAAACCAACCCCATAAATAACAATAATAAAATATTTCCATTTACCGGCACACTAAACAGATAATGTCCTAAAATAATAATCAATCCCATCTGGATTACTCCCATTACTACATACGGTCCTATTTTTCCCAGCAATACTTCAATAGGTTTAACCGGCATACAAAGAAGGTTTTCCATTGTCCCGCGTTCAGCTTCCCGAGTCATAGAAAGCGCTGTAACAAACACTAAAGTCAGGGTAAGTATCACCCCTAGAAGGCTGGGTACTGTAGAAAACTGCATAATCTGGTTTGGATTATAATTTTTATGTATTTTAAGTTCAACTAAATCATCGCTTCCTTTTATAAATTTAAGCGGCCCCTTTGCAAAAGCTGAAACTGTATTTTTGAAAACAATGCCTGCAACCGCCAGCGCTGAACCTACGGTTTGAGGATCAACTGAATCAGCCTCTAACAGAATTTTTGGTTTTTCTCCCCTCACTAATTTATTATAGAAACCGGGAGGAATATTAACAATAAAAGTTGCATCACCTGATAACAATTTGTGTTTAGCTTTGTCCTGTGAATAAATTGTTTCTTTAACATCAAAATATTCACTATTCTGCAAAGCGGAGGTAAAATTCCTTGTAAACGTACTATAGCCATCTCCGTTTAATATATAAGTTGGCAAGTGTTTTGGGTTAGAGTTAATTGCGAAACCAAAGATAATCAACTGTACTATCGGAATACCAACCATCATAGCAAGCGTCAGTTTATCCCTCTTCATCTGAATAAACTCTTTCTTTACGATTGCCGCAATTCTGGAAAATGATATTTTCCTCATAGATATACCTAATAATTATCTTTAGTTTTTTTCATTAAATGAATAAATACATCTTCAATTGTTGTCTCAGTATTGCTCCAGCTGTATTCAGGCTTCATAAACTTTTGAACCGTTTGATCAAGCTTAGCCACATCACTCCCGCTAATATGCATTACGTTACCAAAAGCCAAAACTTGTTCAACAGCTGAAAATTTCTTCAGCTCCATAGCTAGAGCCAATAAATTTTTGCCCTTAACAGTCCATGTTTTTAAACCTTCCCGTAAAATAATATCATCTATTGTCCCTTTTGTCAGCATATTCCCATACGCTAGATAAGCCAATCTATGACATCTCTCCGCTTCATCCATATAATGAGTAGTTACTAAAACAGTTATTCCTTTTTGCTCGGAAAGATTGTGTATTGTATCCCAGAAATCCCGTCTAGCCAATGGATCAACACCAGCAGTGGGTTCATCAAGTAGAAGAAGTTTAGGATCATGAAGAAGGCATGCGGCAAGACCGAGCCTTTGTTTCCAACCGCCGGACAAACTGCCTGCCAGCTGTTTCTGTCTGCCAGTTAAACCATGTTCCTCAAGCACCCGGTCAATATCTTTTTTTATATTTTTAACACCATAAAGTTTTGCAACAAATTCCATGTTTTCTCGAACAGACAAGTCTTCGTAAAGACTAAACTTCTGAGTCATATAGCCAATTTGTTTTTTTATCAAATCCTGTTCTTTTAACACATCATGCCCAAGACAGTACCCTTCTCCCGCATCAGGAACTAACAGACCGCAAAGCATCCTCAAAAAAGTAGTTTTCCCGCTTCCATTCGGTCCAAGAAAACCATAAATACCACCATATTTTACTTGCATATCAACATTGTTTACTACAACTTTACCGCTAAACGATTTAGTTATATTTTTCACATCAATTGCATATTTGGAAGAATCTTGCATGTTTATTCGTTATTCTTTATATGTTACTATCATATGCCTGGGCTTTTGTAGAGACGCAAAATCTTGCGTTTCTCTTTACGTCCTGTCCGTGGATTACATTTTTTAGACACATGCCATGTGTCTCTACAAGCGACCAAATACCGAACGGCTAATTTTAATTATCAATATCCACTTCAATTGGCTGTCCCGGATGTAGTTTCGCACTGTCCGACGGATTAAATTTAGCTTCAACTAAATACATATACTTTTCATTATTTTTAAGACTATATATAAAAGGATCAGTATACTCTGATTTAGATGAAATATAACTTACTACAGCAGCAGTTGGTTTTGTTACATTGCTAAGCTTTACTGAAATTTTGTCGCCTAACTTTAGGTTATTTACAATTTTACCATCTACAAAAAAAACTGCTTTAATATTCTCTGGAGGCAATAGGCTTACAACAGGTTTACCTGCCTGAACAAATTCCCCTTCTCTATAAAACACATCAAATACATATGCGTCTTTCGGTGCACCTTGAATAACTTGTTCCATATCCCATTTAGAATAAGCAGCCTGTGTATCCAAAGCTTTTTTAAGAGACTCTGCTGCTGCAATTTTATCCGGCCGCTCGGACAATTTCTGGTATTCTACCCAGGCAGTTAGAGCCTGGCTCATCTTAAGGGCTGCTTTATGTATATGAGTAATTTTTTGTTGATCTTTATATGATACAGCTTTATCTTTCTCAAGCGTCGTATACATTCTGTCACCGATACCCGTACCTTCTGATATAAATTTGATAGCTTCCGCGACATTACTCCAGAATTTGAGTTTCTCCGGTCTGGCACCTTTCTTCATATCTTCTATATAAAAGTTTACTCCTTGAGCGGCCTGGTCATATATATTCAGGTTAGCTTTTTCTTTATTACCATCTATTTTAAAAAGCTCTGCTCCTTTTTTAATACTCTCACCCTTGGACACGAATATAGATTCAATCTTTCCGTTATTGTATGGCGAAATATAGACATAGTCCGCTTCAATGTATCCATTATACAAATTCTTTTCTTCTTTGCATGACGTAAGTAAGCATACGGATATAAGTATAGGTAGGACAAAAAACAAAGGCAATCTAGGCATAATTATAAATTCCTCATTAAGTTATTTATCCTTAATATTAACATAAATAATATTTAATAACTAGCTTAAAATGCTTTTTTAGCTATTAAAAAAAAAGCGTATTGACTAATAAAAAAATTAATCAATACGCAATAATGTCATAAAAAAAAACTATTTATACACCAGCAGCTTTAAATGTATCACTTACTATTTTCTCTGCTTCGCTCTGTATTTGTTTCAAGTGCTTCTCGCCTTTAAAACTTTCTGCATATATTTTATATACATCTTCAGTGCCGGAAGGACGAGCTGCAAACCAACCATTCGCTGTTACAACTTTAAGTCCACCGATTTCTGCATTATTGCCAGGTGCTCTTGTTAATTTAGCTGTAATTTTATCCCCGGCTACTTCTGAAGCCGTTACCTGCTCCGGTGAGAGTTTTTTCAAAATATTCTTCTGTTTTGAATTTGCAGGAGCATCTATTCTTTCATATACAGGTGCACCAAACTTATCTGTTAACTCTTTATAGTGAATACCAGGATCTTTTTTGGTTTTAGCTGTAATTTCAGCTGCTAAGAGAGAGAGTATCATACCATCTTTGTCTGTGGTCCAAACAGTACCATCTTTTCTTAAGAAAGATGCTCCGGCACTTTCTTCTCCACCAAATCCAAAAGAACCGTCTACTAAACCGTCCACAAACCATTTGAACCCGACAGGAACTTCCGCCAGTTTTCTGCCAAGGAATGCCGCTACTTTGTCAATAATAGAACTACTGACAAGAGTTTTACCTACTGCAGCGGTTTTTTTCCAGCCCTTACGATTCTGAAACAAGTACCATATGGCAACAGAAAGGTAGTGGTTTGGATTTAATAAACCAGAGCTCGGAGTAACAATACCATGCCTGTCAAAATCTGGATCATTACCCCAGGCTATATCATATTTGTCTTTTAATGCCACCAGGCCAGCCATTGCATATGGAGAAGAACAGTCCATTCTGATTTTACCGTCTCTATCGACAGTCATAAAGCTGAATGTCGGTTCCGGATAACCATTCATTAAATCAATATTTAACTTATAATGCTCGGCGATAGGTTCCCAATATCCAAGCCCTGCACCACCAAGAGCGTCAGCGCCAAGTTTTAGGCCAGACCTTCTTATTACATCCATATCGATAATGTTTTCCAAATCTTTAACATAGGACATTACATAATCAAACTTGTGTGTAGTAGCGGCTTTCAATGCCCTTTCATACGGCATTCTCTTAATGTTTTTATTGCCATTTTTCAGGAATTCATTAGCTAAATCAGCTACCCACTGTGTAATATTGGTATCTGCCGGACCACCATTTGGAGGATTATATTTAAACCCACCAGCACTTGGTGGATTATGAGATGGCGTAACAACAACACCATCTGCTAAACCAGAGTCTCTGCCTTTATTATATTTCAGAATAGCGTGTGATATAGATGGTGTAGGAGTATAACCTGAGCCTTCCTGAATCATAGTATCAATTCCATTACCGGCAAGCACTTCCAAAGCAGTGATAAATGCAGGTTCTGAAAGAGCGTGTGTATCAATTCCAAGAAAAAGCGGGCCGTCTATTCCTTCTTTTTTTCTATAGTCACAAATGGCCTGGGTAATCGCAAGTATATGGTTTTCATTAAATGTCGAATCAAAAGAGCACCCCCTGTGTCCTGAAGTACCAAAGGCAACTAATTGCGATTCCTCTGAAGGATCAGGCTGCTGAGTATAATATGCACTGATTAATCTCGGAATATTTACTAATATTGATTTTGGTGCCGGCTTTCCTGCTAAAGGATTTAATGCCATTGCTTTTCCTCCATTTTATATATTAAATGATAAAAAATTCATAGAGTCAGTTATTTCTTATATATTTTAAGGTATTTATTTGTTATATCAAGGCAAACAGAATACTTTTCTCAGTTTTACTCAATGCTCAGGCCAAGCGGGAGAGAATCTCCTAAAATTTTATTTTGTTCCTGAATAGACTCTTTTCTCACAGACTTAAGATGCTTAATCCATTGTTCAGGAGTTTTATTTATTCTCAGAAATTCCAATGTGGCTGAAAGATGTTTAGCATCTACATCAATTGTTCTATCACCAGTTAAAGCAGCCATTCTGGATAAAGCAAAAAGCTTATCCAGTAAAACCGTATTACTCGCTTTATTTTTAATAAGCGTATCAAGCCATCTAGAAACAATATTCCCTGGAACAACATTGTTTACCGGAGCATGAAAGAGATGTCTGGCCCCTAAACGCGCCAATACCCAATAATCAAAAGAATCCAGTCTCTTTTTTCTTAGCAGTAATATTTCGCCTAAAGCTGCTTTCTGTTTTGGCTGCAGCAATTCCAATGCCCCCATACATCGCCACATTTCCGTCTTGGCCTGTATTCCCGCCTTTACTTTATTCGAATAAATGCCTTTTGGACAAATGGACTTCCTCAAAACCTCATAAATACTACGCTGATGCCCAGACTTTAAACCTGAAATAACTCTCCGCCAAAATACCCATCGTTCAGCTACAACCTGAGGGTTATTTGGGTTGTTCATCCCATTAAACCATAATTTCCAAGCCTTTTTCAAACGGAGTTCATCTTCCGGATCACCAAACCCTGGACGTAGGCAAAAGCCACATAAGTTGAGCCATTTAGCTTCTTTTCCGGGAGAGGTCAGTTTTTCGTAAGGAATATTCAGTAGCGAATCAGCAAAACTTCTAAGCACATGAACAGGCCATTGATTTTTAGACAAATCCAATATTTTTTCTATATCTTTAGTTATAGATGCAACACAATCCTTACCTGCTACAAAAGATTTATTAATAACTTCACACGCTTTATCTATTCGATTGACATCAAGTATTATAGATTCACCGGCATCAAAACCATCTTCTTCTCCGGATAATAAACGGATATCAAAACTCAGTGGCCATTTATGATGAGATTCTTTAGACTGTAGCCATATTTTCAAAACACCTGTTTCGGTAAGTTCAGTTACAATTTCTGCTTTTATTTCCTTTTTTTCAACCTTTCCAAAACGCAGAACACTCATTAAACTTGAGATAAAAGAGAGTTCTGCATCATCATTTATAACAGCGCCCGGAGCATCTCCAAGCCGTGTAGCAGTGCTGTAAAGCGGAAACTGTACCTTACAATTAGCTGCCAGGCTAAAACTCCGGGGTGTAGCTATATTTATATTTTCATCAATTCCCCTCGGCATTACACACACAAAACTGTCTCTTTGATCTGCATTACCGGAAACTTTCAAAAAATACGACAGCACAGTACCACTCTTAACTTTTACTCCTTCGCCGCGACGTGTTCTCGCATAGTACGAGGCTCCATATCCAACTGCCAGGCTCAAGTCTCTGGAGGACAGTTCAACTATTTCCTCCGGTTCAGAAAACCACTTGTGGATTACATTCATCACCTGTTTTCTGATAATATCAGGAATCATAGTGCCGCCGTTAAAGAGAACTTTATCAGGTTTCAACAGCCCATTATGGGCTTTATTATTTTTAAGTAAAGATACTTTGTTTGCATACTTAAGAAAATGAAGCAAATACTTAGTTAGCGCAGGGTCAGAAACATATGGTAGTCCCATTGTCTGAATACCACTTTTTTTCTGCGGTGACAGAGTATCAACAGGAATTACAGGGAAAAAACCGTTAACAATTAAATCTTCCAGTAACGAACGATTTAAAGTGTATTTTTTTACATTACCAATAACAGAGCTTCCCTGCGATAATAAAACCACATCAATAGCTTCCAGTTCTGTGCTCAGCAATTTCTCTTTAGCATCACGGGTTTTCTGGCATAGGGATAGCCATTCCCCCTGAGTAAGATGTGTGCTCCATTCATTCTCAATAATTCGTGCAATCGCGATATCGATATTGTCGCCGCCAAGCAATAAATGGTTGCCTGCAGCAGTTCTAACCAGTGAGCCCTCTTCACTCATTTCAATCATAGAAAAGTCACAGGTACCTCCTCCTACATCAAGAATAAGCACCTTTTCACGTGGTTTTATTATATCAGCCCATTCGGAACTATTATATTCCAGCCAACTATAAAAAGCAGCCAAAGGTTCCTCCAGCAAATTAATATTTTTATACCCGGCACATTTAGCACTTTCAACAGTCAATTCCCTTGCAGTTTCATCAAAACTAGCTGGTATGGTAATTACAATCTGCTGATCTGTAAGCACACATGGATTACCGTCCAAATCCTTCATCTTTGAAAACCTGCTATCCCAGGCTCTTTTTATATGCTCCATAAAGTATGACGTTATTTCAACAGGCGACTTAAGGATATTTTCTATATCGCCCCCCCAGGGAAGAAGCTTTCCCTTTCGGTTTACGCCAGCATGACAAAGCCAGGATTTGGCTGAAGAAACAAATCTATTTGGTATCGCCGAACCATAATCTCTAGCAAATATTCCAACAGTATATTCTATTTCATTTTTCCATGGAAGTCTCATGGAATCAGGCAAAAGTTTCTTGTCTGGAAAACAGCAGAATGAAGGCAGAAGTTCCGATTCCAAAACTTCTCCAGGTGCACTGAATTGAGGAATCTTGAACAACTTTATATTTCTATCTTCATCATAAGTATCAACATAAGTAACCGCTATATTAGTGGTACCAAGATCTATTCCTATAATAAAACGTGAATCACGCATTATAACATCTCCATAAAATCCAAGGCAACCCGTGATTTTATATTTTTATTTTTTTAAAATAATAGTTTTGGATAATGAACAACAAATCAGTTAAACAGCATAAAAACTATCACACTGATTCATTTTGTCCACTGCATATGACTATTTTACATAAAATTTAATTATTGAGTAAATAGTTTTAAATAACAATTTGTGTATCTCATCCAACTTGAGTTACTGCAAATCTATGACTTTACGATATCCTTAAATATTCTGTTTCAATAATTAGCTTCAGGTTTTCATTCATTTTGCGCAGATAATACATTGCCGCAGTAACACCCAGTAGATCGTCTTCTGTAGCCCCTTCTTTTTTTGCAGCAATGTAAAGTTCTGATAATTTCTTTGTATCAACTGCACATTCCTGAGCTAAAGTCACCTCATCTCCCTTTAGATGAGCAATAATATAATCAAATTTTCTATCAATGCGGCCAGATAATTCTAAAATTATTTCATGAAAAATATATGAATAATTACTCTCTTTCATTTCTTGACTTAACCTAAAAAGATGACCTTGATTCCGCATAAAAACATCTAATATTGTAATAAATTTTTTGGACAATACACCGGAGCGTTTTTTCAGAATGGATTCATAAGAAGCAAGAATATGATTTCCTTTTAAGCGGTCTACATCATCATAAAGTAAAGCAACTTCAGGGTTATTAAAAAAAAAGATATTTTCATGTGTTTTATTTAGATTTATGAAACCCGTTACAATATTATCTGTAACGGATTTTAATTTTTGAAAAACCTCCTCCAACCCATCAGAAAACTTACGAGTCGAAGACGACGGAAAAACAAAACGGGAAACGATAACTGCAATTAGACATCCTGCCGCTGTAGCAAGTACTCTGTGAATAAAAAGACTATAGGTCCATTCAGCAGTAACACCATATAAAAAAACTATAAAAAAACCAGCATAGAACATACACCAGTTATAAGAAGCCTTCAGTACATAAATCATTAAAAATAAACTTGCAGCGAAACAGAGAAAAATACCAGGCCGTGAGTGCTGAACTCCAATATAGATAACACCTCCCAGCGAACATCCAAGTATTGTCATTCCTAGACGCATTAACCCTTTCTGTATAGTAGCCCCCCAGGATGGACACATCACTAAAAACACTGTAATTGTAGCCCAATAGCTATGCGGGATTTTAGCAAATAGACCTACAGCTAAAGAAACACCAATTGAAACGCGAAGTGCCATTTGTACTGCAGGAGAAATATTTTTCATTGTATTTCATTCTCCTCATTTATAATTAAGCTAAGCTGTTTTTGCAGTAACTTAGAGGTCCTCTGTATACCAAACGCCAAATTTGATAAATGAACAACAGCATCTGAGCCTGAGCCAGAGTTTGAGTCTGAGTCTGTCAGCCGATTATATACATATGATTTAAACTCTAACAAAGTTTTTTCTATATTTTCAAATGAAACAGTCTCTGTTTTTCCTGAATAACACACTATTATTGCTGAAACAGTTTTAGATAACTGTTTGAATAGAACTTTTATTAAAATTTTAGTTTTTCTGTCTAGTTTTTCTTTAGACAGAAAAAGCAGGCTCTCATTAAGCATTGATAAAAGTTTAAAAAGTTCATATTGGTTTATAATACTATTTTCCATATTTTTCTGTCTATTAATATTAAGCGGCATTCCTTTTGAAAGTAAACGTTCATTCTTAATTTTTTGTATTAAAGAATCAATTTTGGATTGCTCCTTAATGTAAGATTCGCTAGGTTTAGAAGTCCTGATTCCTGTACACAAAAAAGAAATAATTTTGTTATACTTATAAAGAAACACCTCAAAATTATGCTTAAACTGTAGTCTCATATTAACAGGCAGAAGATAAAAATTTATAATAAACGCGACAATGAAACCCGTCAGAGATACTATAGGATAGATAAATATATTAAGTTCATAAGGCGCAATAAATGCCACCATCATCAAAAGTAATGAAGATATCGGAAACGATAAGTAACGAGGACCACATTTATCTCGAACGTAAAAAGCTATAAAACAGGCAATAATAAAAACAAAATTAAAAATTAAGGTATGATGAGTCAAAACAGTTCCCAGCCAAACAGCAGCGACCATGACTATTCCGGCAATGATCATTGATATCATCTGCTGTCTTCTATTTTCACCATCATGGCAAATACTTAATATACCTGCACTAAAACCAGCAAGCAATGGTCCTACTCCATGAGCCCACCAGAATATTAATAACACTGATATACTCACAGATAAAACAGTTTTAAATGCCTGCTTTATACGCTCATAACCAGGATCATGGTCTACTATATATATGTATAGCGTATTTGTAATAGATTTTGTATTAAAATTAACCATAGCATTTACCATCCTGGTATTTCATAGGCCGGAATTGTATTTCATATTTATATACTATTTTTACAGATTTCGTAAAAAAATCATAAAAGCTATTTTTTGTTTATTAACATATATAACAATATCATATTTCTCATTAAAAGATAATTATAATACTATCCAATGTAAAACTGAATACTCAGAGTATATTATTCGATTACATTAACAATTATTTTAAATCACATATTAGGGATATTTTACTTATGCAAGAACTGGAAATAGGCAAATTAAATAAATTGAAAATAGTAAAAGAATTAAGTTTTGGATTCTATCTTGATGGAGGAAATTATGAAAAAATATTATTTCCAAGAAAGTATGCCCCAGAAGGGAGTAAAATCGGAGATGTTGTAGAAGTCTTTATATATTTTGACTCCAGTGACATTATTATCGCTACGACCGAGGAGCCATTTGCATGCGTAGGAGATTTTGCTTATTTGAAAGTTGTGTCAGTCAATTCTATCGGCGCTTTTCTTGATTGGGGACTGCTAAAAGACCTTTTTGTGCCACATCGGGAGCAGAAAGAAGAGCTTAAAGAAGGTCAATTTTGTCCTGTATATATTTATTTTGATAAGACTAGCAGAAGAATTGCAGCCACAACCAGGCTTAGAAGGTTTCTTGATAAGGAACCAATCAATTATAAGCTCAATGAAGAAGTAGATTTATTTATCTATGCTGAGGAAGAAATAGGATATCAGGCTATCATTAATAATAAACACGAAGGTTTATTATACAAAAATGAAGTTTTCCAGCCATTAAACTTAGGTCAGCATTTAAAAGGTTTTATTAAGAAAATTAGGGATGATGAAAAAATCGACTTATGTCTAGAAAAACCGGGCTATGAAAAGGTTGGCAGTCTAGCTGAAAAAATTTTACAAAAGATACACCAAGAGGGAGGCTGTTTAAATATAACAGATAAGTGCTCACCTGATATAATTTACAGCACTTTCAACGTTAGTAAAAAAAATTATAAAAAAGCTATAGGTGCACTTTATAAACAAAGACTGATTATTATAGATGACAAAGGCATTAAGTTAGCTAAAAAAACTAAACATTAAAAGGTAGGGACAAGGCATTGCCTTGTCTCTACAAGATAAATCTTGTTTTTGTTTTTTTACTTCTGTTTGAAATCACGATTATGTTGATTATTAAGAAGTTAAAAAGCAAATCCCTGTACACTTAAATTAGCAATATCCTGGCTCTACTCAGTTTCTGTATTACTTCTCAATTCAAAGTCAAGTTTCCATTTACTGTCGGAGCTTTCATCAAAACACCATATCTGCATAGTTCCTGTTTCTGTCAGCTCACTGCGCAATTTTATAGGAATCAGGCTACCTGGAGGCACATCTTTTGCAGCAGGAAGAGTTGCGGATAATGAAGGCATTTGTTCCAAATCACTATCTTCATCGGTATCTACAATAATAGTTCCATGTATATCATCATACTTTGTTGTTGAAGAAAAGAAATGAAATTCCGTAGTTTCTCCGACAAGTAATCCAAGACCTTTATAATCAATATCCGTACCAGTACCCTCTTCTGTTCCCATAGGAAGGACACACAATCCTTGTATAGGTGGAACAAATCCCGGAACAGCAGGCATAGATGATTCAATACCCAAATAATAAGCATGCGAACTACCGGCTTTGATACGAATACCATCTCCTTCACGAACACGAGCATAACAACCTGCGCCGAAAGCAACGGCTAAATCAGGATTGTTTCCAGTTAATACATTAAGCTCTTTGGCATCTTTAGGCAGCCAGTTTTTTATCGTTTTGATAACTCTTTCTCTAATCGCATCAGCTTTACTAACACCACCGTTAAACAGAATACAACTAGGTAGTGTGCCTTCTTCACAGTGTTTTGATAAAAATGCAGCAAGATGTTTTGTAATTGCAGGATCAAATTCATAATTAAGCCCAAAAGTTCTTAATCCTGATTTTTTTGCAGCTTTAGGTTTATCTGTTAAATCACATACAGGGAAGAAACCATCAAGCAAAATTTCAGTTAACTCTTTTCGGGTAAGCTCAGTGCTGATCGTTCCACCGATTAGACTGCTACCACGACCTAATACTGTCAATTTTTGAGCATCTGCATCAGGGTTTGACATCAGAGTTTCTTTTGCCTGGCGACATGCGTGTGTCAAACCAGCTATCTGATAAGCATCAAGGGTTAAATTATTTGCAGACTTAAACTTTGCAGCAGCATTATATGCCATTGTTAAATCCATATTATCTCCACCCAGGAGTATATGGTTACCGACAGCAATACGCTCAAGCCCCAATTCACCTTCATTATCTATAACTTTAATCAAGCTAAAGTCAGTAGTACCGCCACCTATATCACATACAAGCACAACATCGTCAGCAGTAACTTTATCACGCCAGTTATCCTGCGCACCTGTCAACCATGAATAAAACGCTGCTTGGGGTTCCTCGAGGAGTACAGTTTTCAAACCGGCCTGCACTGCTGCTTTAACAGTCAATTCTCTGGCCACAGCATCAAAAGATGCAGGTACAGTCAAAATGACAGCCTGGTTTTCAAGAATATCTTCTACTGAATCTTCAGCTTTAATGCTATTCCAAGAGTTCTTTATATGCTCAAGTATTCTTTTAGTAGCTTCCACTGGAGAGAGCTGTTTTTCCGGTTGATTACGATTCCATGGCAAAATCGGGGACAGGCGGTCTACATTACCTGCGCAAAGCCATGATTTAGACGAAGAAATAACCTTATTCGGCATTTTTGATGCGTTTTTCTTTGCAAATTCTCCTACAGAAAAATCTGCGTCACTGTCCCACGGCAATGCCAAACCATCTTCCGGCACTTCTTTATTATCTGGTAGATAAAGAAATGAAGGCAGTGTATCCTTTTCAGTAATTTCACCAAAATCTGTTATCTGAGGTATTTTAAAAATCTGCGGTTCTGCTTCTTCCAAAGCAGTATCTATAAAATATACAACACTATTTGTTGTACCTAAATCAATTCCAACATAATATCTAGGCATATGTTAAATCCTCTTATATATAATTTTTCATAAAAAATAAAAGCCGATTGATAATTTAATAATCAATCGGCGCTAAATATAGGCAGGCCTATTCTTATTACAAGTGGAGTATGTTAAAATATAAATAAAATTCAACAATCCCATTTTCAAGATAAATCGTGTTTTTGTCTTTTTACTTCTGTTTAAAACCAATATTATTTTGGTTATTAGGAAGCTAAAAAGCAAATTCCCGTTCACATAAATAAAAAATATATCCTATACCTTAATTAAGATTAAAATTCAATGTCAGCAGGGCAAATTACCCTGTCATTTATTTTTCCAGTTCTTTTAGGTAAATTCACGTTCGCTACAATCCAACCTTTATGTCTAAGTGTTCCTTTGTATGGTGATTTGTTCGGAACATTACCAGTCATTCTAACTTCTGATGGATCAAATTCATCATCCACTGAAACCATTTCACCTTCAGCCGCAGCAAACAAAGATTTAACATCAAAATTTTCAGTCAGAACTTTTGAACATCCGGCATGAATTTGCCTTACAGCTGCGCCGACTTGAGCATCTTCAAAAGCATCAATGTTCTCTTTCAAAAAATCAACAAGACGTCCTTCTCTCTGCAATAGGACTAAACTAAAAACAGCACCTTCTTTTAATTTGTCTGTTGCGATGGCTTTGCTTTCCTTCTTCAATCCAGATATTTTTTCTTCGTACGAAGAAATAAGCTTCTCTGTATTACCGTCTTTTTGTTCTACAACAGCTTTGGTGCTGGGTTTACTGCAACGAGTACATAAACGGCTGATTACAAAAACTACAAGAAGAATAAGTATTACAATAACTCCACCGGCAATCACACCATTCTTAAAAGCAGGTATATTTGCACCAATACTTACTAAAAAAATTTCTATATCCATTATACAATTTCCTTTATTAATTTATAGTTTTTTGATAGAACTTAATGCCTAATGCTTAATAATAATAAACTTAGACGATTGAATCTTAATTTGCTGAGTTTTATTAAAAAATCAAATGGCAGTTTCATATTTATTCAAGATAAATCAAGCCAGCTATTCAAAGAAGACTATATTTATATCACGTCCTTGCATTAATTAATGCCTGTTTATTATGAGCAAACTAAAAATTAAACGCTATACAAATAAAAAAACCATGTTTATTTGCATTATCTATATATATACTTTATTATAGAAATCTTTTTTAACAAAAAATTGGCAATCTATAAAAAAAATGGTTATAATTAAAATGAATATGAATACTCAAAATAACAATTCACCAACTCTTCATGAGTGCTCAGGGAAAAAAAGCATTTTTATCCCAATAATGCTTATAGCTTCCCTTTTGTTCAATATTAGTGCATTAATTGCTCCATTCTACACAGCTAAGTTTTTCATGAAAGCTCCATACACTTTTACACTGCCTAATTCAGTGCTGCTTATGTGGAATCACCAATTGCTTCTTATAGCACTCCTTATATTTGCTTTTTCTATAGTATTTCCATTTCTGAAGCTTGGAATACTTTTTTATACGTGGTTTTTCTGTAGAGATTCAAATAAAAGAGAACGTCTAATCACATTTATAGGACCATTAGGTAAATGGTCAATGCTGGATATATTTATGACCATTATTCTTATAGTTATGACAAATAATCAGTTTTTGATAACCTCTACTCTAAAAATTGGAGTTTACTTCTTTCTTACAGCAATATTTTTGAGTATGACATGTGCGCTAATGATTGAAACCTCTATATTTGGCAAAAGAATGAAGGCTATCCCTAGCAAAAAACTATTTATACAAAAAATAGAAAAGGTTAGCGCTTTGCGACGTATATTCGTGTTTTTACTACTAGCAATATCCTTAATTACACTAATAATGGCTGTTAACTTTCCAATAATAAAAATCGACGATTTTTTCTTTGCTGATAATCAATACAGCATCGTCACATCTGCAATTTCTCTATGGAACACTAGCCTGTTATTATTTTTTTTCGTCTGCTTCATGCTTATACTGTGCCCACTTTTGCATATACTGGCACTGATAATATTATGGACAACAAACTTAAAATTTCAAAATAATTATAGAATTGAGCGTTTCATTCATATCATTTCGATGTTCAACATGCTGGATGTTTTCTGTTTGGCACTAGTTATATTTATATCTGAGGGCTCACAACTCATAGTGTCTAAGGAAGAAAGTGGATTATTTATATTGCTGGTCTTTCTTTTATGCACATATTTAATTCCAATATTCATCAAAGGAACTCACAAGAACTACCTTCAATTTATAAAAAAAATAGCTGGACAAA
>CAZVCD010000004.1:18103-44055 GCA_964625675.1 uncultured Victivallales bacterium
AAAAAAATAGCTGGACAAAATTAATTTATCCAGCTATAAAACATTTTAGATTTTTTATTAACCGTTCAATCTAGCTTCAAGAGACACTAATTCGTTCGCAAGAGCTTTAGGTAATTTCTCACCAAATCTAGCATAGTGTTCTTTAATCATACCAATTTCTTTTTTCCAGCCTTCAATATCCAAAGAGAGAAGTTCATTCATATCTTCTTTTGATACGTCAAGACCATCAACATCAAGACCATCAGCTGTTGGCATTAAACCAATTGGTGTTTCAACTGTTTCAGCAGTTCCGGCACAACGTTCGAATACCCATTTTAACACACGGCTGTTTTCTCCGAATCCAGGCCATAACCATTTTCCTTCAGCTGTTTTGCGGAACCAGTTAACATAGAAAATTTTAGGTAATTTAGCACCTTCTTTTTTGCCAATATTTAACCAGTGCTGGAAGTAATCTGCCATATTATACCCACAGAAAGGAGTCATAGCGAAAGGATCGCGACGAACTGAACCAACTTTAAGGTCAAGAGCTGCTGCTGTAATTTCTGAACCAACTGTAGATCCTATAAATACACCATTTTCCCAGGAAGTCGCTTCTGTTACCAATGGAACTGTAGTTGGACGGCGTCCACCAAAAAGGAACGCTGAAATTGGTACTCCAGCAGGATCTTCCCACTCAGATGCGATTGCAGGACAGTTAGCTGCTTTTGCAGTGAAACGAGCATTTGGATGAGCTGCCTTTTCTTTACTTCCAGGCAACCATTCATTGCCTTTCCAGTCAATAAGTTTCCCTGGAGCATCGTAACCGATTTCTTCCCACCAAATATCACCATCTTCAGTAAGAGCAACATTTGTAAAGATTGTATCTTTTTCACAGGAATGCATTGCATTAGGATTTGAATGCATAGATGTTCCCGGAGCAACACCAAAAAACCCTGCTTCAGGGTTGATAGCATAAAGCTGTCCATCTTTGCCGAATTTCATCCATGCAATATCATCACCGATTGTTTCAACTTTCCAACCTGGTATTGTAGGAACAAGCATTGCTAAGTTTGTTTTTCCGCAAGCTGACGGAAATGCTGCGGCAACATACTTAGATTCACCTTGAGGATTTGTAAGCTTTAAGATAAGCATATGTTCTGCCATCCAGCCTTCATCGTGAGCTTGCACAGAAGCAATACGAAGAGCTAAACATTTTTTACCAAGTAATGCATTTCCACCATATCCGGATCCATAAGACCAGATTTCACGAGTTTCAGGAAAATGAGCAATATATTTATCTTCAATAGCAGCACATGGCCATTGACCATTGTCGCTTTCTCCTTCAGCAAGAGGCAATCCTACAGAATGCATACAAGGAATGAATTCACCATCATCTCCAAGCTCTTTAATAACAGCAGTGCCAACACGTGTCATTGTGTGCATATTAATTACCACGTATTCAGAATCAGTAATTTCTATCCCAATTTTGGCAATAGGTGATCCGATAGGCCCCATAGAAAAAGGAATCACGTACATTGTACGACCTTTCATGCAACCATCGTAAAATTTTCTCATTGTAGTTTTAAGTTCTGCAGGATCAATCCAGTTGTTTGTAGGTCCAGCATCTTCTTCATTTTTACAGGCAATATATGTGCGACTTTCAACACGAGCAACATCAGAAGGCTGAGAACGAAAAAGTAAGCTATTTGGACGTTTTTTTTCATTAAGACGAATAGCCACTCCACTCTCAACTACTTTATCAGAAAGAGTATCATATTCGTTCTGTGTTCCATTACACCAATAAACGCCATCAGGTTTGCAAAGTTCAGCCCATTCTTCTATCATTTGGATAACTTTAGGGTGCTTTGTTGGTGTTTCGTTTAGATAATTAATCATTTTAAACCTCTTTATTTGTTCATTTCTTCCGATCGGTAATAATTGTTTAATTAGTATTTTTATAATAAGCTATTTTTTTATAAAAGAAAGAACGTCCCCTAAAAAAAACTGTTTTTTTATATTAATTTTTAGATTACCCATTATCGCTAAATACCCCTCAAATAGAATGTTTTTACATCAAATCATATTTATCAAGTGGACATTCTTTATTAATTATGTTATTTTATTTCCTTTATTTTATATCTCAAATAGCTACAGACTAGATATCATCTGTAATGAACCCGGAATATTTATAATATGTCAACTACTACCTTTATTAAAAACTTTATTAAAGCACCATCTTCAATTGGCGCAGTATGCCCAACATCCCCTTTTCTTGCAAAAGAAATGACTCAAAAAATCGGATTGGAAGAAGCCAAATCAGTTGTAGAATTAGGTCCCGGCACCGGCGCCATTACACCTCATATTATTAATGTCCTTAATCCAAATGCCAAATTCTTCGCTATTGAACTAAATACAGAATTTTATAATTTTTTCAGAAAAAAATATCCCTACCTAAAAATTTATAATGAAGATGCATCTAAATTGGGCCACCTTCTCAAAGGCGAGAATTTAAACTCGATAGATGCAGTGATATCAGCACTTCCATGGACTACTCTACCCGCAAAAATACAGGACCACTTACTTAACGCCATAGTTGATACCCTCAATCCCGGGTGTTACTTCACTACAATCGCCTATGCTACAGGAATTATTACACCTTCCGGAATTAAGTTTAAAAGAAAATTAAAAAAACATTTCTCACATGTTGCCCTATCAAGACTGGAGTGGAAAAATATTCCTCCAGCATTCGCTTACAGATGCAAAAAATAACCACCCCTGCAAAATATGATGTTCTAATTATCGGAGCCGGCGTAGTAGGCAGTGCTATAGCTAGAGAACTGTCTAAATTCAATTTACGTATCGGCGTCCTTGAAAAAAATATCGATGTGGGTCTGGAATGCAGCTCCCGCAATAGTGGTGTTATACATTCAGGCATTCATTATAAACCCGGAACATTAAGAGCACGCGTAGATGTAGAAGGTAACTCTTTAATGGCACATCTATGCGACGAATTAAAGGTAAAATATAAATACTGCGGCAAATTAACTGTTGCACAAAAAAAACATGAAATACCTGAACTACAGGAACTATATGATCAGGGATGCAAAAACGGCGTAAAAAACCTAAAAATAATTAACCTAGCTGAAATGCAAAAAATACAGCCGGGTATTCAGGGGACAGCAGCACTCCATTCACCTACAACAGGAATAGTCAATCCATACGCCTTGACAATCGCTCTAGCAGAAAATGCACAGGCAAACGGTGCAAATATCCTACTGGATCATAATGTCTGCGGTATTAAGCATGATAAAAATGGTTTTAAAGTCAAGTGCACAAACGATACAGAGTTGAGTTCTAAACTTCTGGTAAATTCCGCCGGACTATTCTCTGATAAAATCTGTCGTATGCTCGATATTGAAGAATATAAAATATATCCATGCAGAGGTGAATATTACGTTCTGGACAAACGACTTGAAGGTTCATTAAAAACCCTTATATATCCTGTTCCCGGGCATGATGCTTCAGGCTTAGGAATACATTTAACCAATACAGTTGACGGCAATATTCTAATCGGCCCAAGCAATGAATATGTAAACAAATGTAACAATTACGATACGACAGAAAAAATAATGGAACAGCTGCGTAAAGAAGGACGCGAACTTCTTCCAGGCCTGTCCATGGCTGATTTTATTCGTAGTTTTTCTGGTTTACGCCCCAAACAAACACCTCCAGAGAAAGGCGGTTTTAAAGATTTTGTAATAGAAAAACGACAGGATGTACCAGGATTCATTAATCTTGTCGGCATAGAAAGCCCCGGCCTGACCAGCGCTCCAGCCATAGCACATATGGTTCGTGATTTTGTGGCCGAAGATCTGCATCTTGAGCGAAAGAATGAATTTAACGGGACTAGACCAGACTTTTCAAGTCATTTTAACGAACTTTCGATAGACAAAAAAATCGCGTTAGTTGCAGAAAACCCTGATTATGGAGAAATTGTCTGTCGTTGCGAACATATTACAAAAAAAGAAGTGCTTGATGCAATACGAAATCCGTTAGGCGCACGTTCTATTGTGAGCTTAAAATATAGAGCACGTATCATGATGGGCCGCTGCCAGGGAGGATTCTGCCTGCCGCGTTTAACACATATCCTGGAAACTGAATATGGTAAAGATGTCAGCAATTACATATATAACGGACTAGAAGGATATCTTTTTACCGGCCGGGTAAGAGATACAATTAATAATTAATATAAAAAACACATAATGTAGGGGCGCAATGCTTGCGCCAAATTTAGAATTAAAAATTATATGAAAACAGAAAAACGCAGCATTGTTGTAATAGGAGCCGGGCCGGCAGGCCTGGCTGCCGCTATTGCAGCATACAATGCTGGAGCAGAAGATATATTGATACTGGAACGTGATACTCGTCTCGGCGGTATTTTAAATCAATGCATTCACGATGGTTTCGGGTTGCATTATTTCAACGAAGCTTTGTCCGGTCCGGAATATGCTCAACGGTTTATAGATAAATTGCGTGACACATCTATAGAAATACGTTCTGACAGTATGGTTTTAAGCCTTACCTCTGAACGTGTGCTGGAAGTTTCTTCAAGCAGCGGATATTCCCGCATAGAAGCAAAATCCGTTATTTTGGCTATGGGCTGTCGCGAACGTACTGCAGGAGCAATAAGCCTCCCCGGTAGCAGGCCGGCCGGAATATACACAGCTGGAGCTGCACAAAATTTCGTTAATATGCAAAATATAATGATTGGAAAACGTATCGTTATTCTAGGTTCCGGTGATATTGGTCTAATAATGGCTCGACGAATGACATTGGAAGGCGCCAAAGTCGAAGAAGTCTTAGAAATCATGCCATACTCTAGCGGATTACCCCGCAATATTCAGCAATGCCTGAACGATTATGATATTCCACTACACCTTAACACAACAGTTCTGCAAGTACATGGCCGTGAACGTTTAGAAGGCCTTACTTTAGCTAAAGTCGACGAAAAACACCATCCTATTGAATCGACAAAACGTTATATCCAGTGTGACACCCTGCTTTTATCTGTAGGATTAATTCCCGAAAATGAACTATCAAGACAGGCAAACGTTAATCTACACCCAATCACAGGTGGCGCATACGTAAATGAAAATTTAATGACCAGCACAGAGGGAATATTTGCCTGTGGTAACGTATTGCATGTGCACGATCTTGTTGACCATGTTTCCGAGGAATCTGAACTTGCCGGACAAAGCGCAGTCAAGTATGCAGCAGGAAAGGAGCTTAAAATAGATAAAGAAATGATAAAACTAACTCCTGGGAATGGTGTCCGTTATTGTCTGCCACATCAAATTTCTGGTAAGAACGATGTAATAATATCATTGCGTGTTAAAGAACCAAACCGCAACAGACATATTCTGATACATGAAAACAATCACAATATTGCAAAGGAAAAAATAGTCCGACTGCACCCGGCAGAAATGCTTCGCATCAATGTAAAAGCTTCTAACCTGAAAAGCTGTAGAGAAATAAAGGTTTCAATAGCATGAAAAAGAGAACATTAACATGCGTAGTATGTCCAAACGGCTGCGAGCTAGAAGTATGTCTTGACAATAAAAATCTAATAAGCATTGAAGGCTCTACATGTAAACGCGGATATAAATGGGCAAAACAGGAGCTAACTGACCCTAGGCGTACCATTGCAAGCAGTATTGCGGTAGACAACGGTGACTGGCCTCTTGTAAGTGTAAAAACTGATCGCCCAATCCCTTTGACAGATATAGCAAAAGTAATGGATGCTATAAAAGCAGTCCGCGTTCAAGCACCTATCAAGCTTGGGGAAATACTAATATCAAATGCCGCAAAAACGGATACATCTATTATCGCAACCCGTAATGTCGTAAAACTATAATCTTTAAAAACCAGTAAGAATACAGTTATCTTCTACTAATTAAAAAGTAACTTCATATTTTGATGCAAGCTCTATAATACTAAATTCGCCTTTTATTGCTTCAAGGGCAACTTTTGATTTGAATTTGCTGTTGTAATTTTTTCTCATTTGAACATTTCTTTTCAATTTGTTCTTTTATAATATACACTTCTAAAAGGAAATTTCACACTTATCTCAACCATTGAAAATAATTGCCAACACTTCAATGTTTGTGCGAGTGGCGGTCATTCATCACTTAAATAGGGCTATAATTAGAGGAGATGAAACATAAATATTATTTAATGTTATGTTTTTGTTATAATATTGAGTCGATGAAATGATAATGTTGTTTAGGTGTGCCTTTCGTCTAGAGTAAATAAAAATATTGGCAACTGTAATGTCCCTGTTTTTTGTTTTTTTTAATAATGAGTTCTTGACATTTAAAGATAGGTAAGATATAATTATAGGCTATTTGTAGTATTTTCTCCTTGTTTAGTTTACATATATGTTATTTAATATTGCTAAAACTATAAGACGGCTTTACACTTTCCTATAGAATTAAGAACAGTAATCAATTGATTATAAAAGCTATATAAACAATAAGAAAAGGCGACAGAATATGAATAAGCTATATAACCCAAGCAGCAAAAGACTAATACTATTTTTATCTATTTCTATTATATTTAGCATAGTATTCTCTGCTCCTGCAGCCGATAAAGTTGGCATAAAAACCAACTTTACAGGGGGTTCGTGGTGGCCTTCTCTTAATATTGAATTAACAAACACTGGCTCTACTGCAATAAATACCTGGGAACTTGAATTTGACTTCCCCCATTCAATAACCTATTTTGGTAACGCACAAATAAAAACTAACAACTCTGGACACTATCTCCTAGGTAATAATCCGTGGGGCAATGCACTCAGCCCCGGTCAGACAATAACAATTAGCGGGGGATTTTCCGGCGGGGCACAAATGCCTCCCGATACAGAACTACCAACGTCATTTACATTCAACGGGTCAGCTGTTGGAGAAGAAAATTCTTCACCTGAAGTTAATATAACTATGCCTACAAACGGTTCAGTAATCGAGCAGGAGGCTCTTTCACCTGTAAATATTTCAGCCGCTGCCTCTGACAGCGACGGTACAGTAGAAAATGTCTCAATCAACGTTGACGGGCAGACATTTAACGAAGCAACAGCTTCATGGACTCCTTCAGACTTCGGCACATACACAATCAATGCAACAGCAACAGATAATGAAGGTGCTGCTAGTACGGCGACTTCATCTGTAACAATAAAAGAAAAAACAGTTGTAGTTAATATTCCCCCACAGGTCAATATTACTACGCCAACCAACGGCTCAATCATAGAACAGGAATCTCTATCGCCTGTAAATATCGCAGTTAGTGCTTCTGACAGTGATGGTACAGTTGAAAATGTCACAATTAATGTTGACGGGCAGATATTTAATGGAGCAACAGCTTCATGGACTCCTTCAGATTTCGGCACATATGCAATCAATGCCACAGCAACAGACAACGAAGGTAAAACCGCTACTACAGTTATTACACTGCAGATAAAAGAAAAAATAGCGTCAAGTTCAACCGTAAAGGGCTGGCCTAACTACATAGCTATGGGGGCTGTGACCAGAGGAATAGAATCTCATCATGACGGAAAACCTGTTGATGCAGTATTTAAATATGCCGGTGATGGTGGTAACGGTGACAGAGGTTCAATTAAGTACCCTATTTACACTAAAAACATCGGACCTATGGTAAAATCACTAAGCAGTAAATACGGGAAAAATGTAACGCCGGTAATGGTTGTATATACTGCTGAGATGAGCGGTGGAACAAACTTTGAAGATTTACATGATTTCGATAACCTAACAAAACATTTTATAAATTTGATGCATACCGCAAAAATTTTGCAATCCTTTAAATCTACAGAAAACCCCTACCCCGGTTCTATTGTATTAAATGCGGATCTTCTTGGAATGGTTCAGCAGCAGAACCTCAAGGCCCAAATTGATTCACAGCCTATAAAAGTTCGAGAAGCCTTGTATAAAGCATACCATTTTATGAATGATACATATGAGTATCAGGAACAGGAATTAACTCCTATTGAAATCTTTACTAAAATGCGTGAAGGTGCATGGAGTGACTGGGATGTAAAGATTACATGGGAAAATTATGTTACTGACAATATATTTCCAATTTTATCAGAACAACCAGTAGCATCCATTCCGTCATTTAACAATGATTTTAAAGGATGGATTCAGGCTACAAACTGGTTAATAAAAACAACCAGTCCAGATGTTACTTTCGGGTGGCAGGAAAATATATGGTCTGGTAATTCTGCTAACTGGGTACACAATAATTATACAGAGGGTGAAATTCACGAAAAAGTAGCAGGCCCGACAAGCACTCTCTGGAATGATCTTGAAGTTTATACCGGTGAATATAAACCTGACTTCCTTGTTTTTGACAAATATGAAAGAGATGGAACTTCTGCTGCGGGCATAGGTTATTTCTTTAACAACAGAGACTGGGATAATTACTTAACATATGTAAAACTTATAAGTCAGGATCTTGGTAATGTGCCTGTAATGCTATGGCAAATACCCGGAGGTCATTTACAAACTGTAGGCGGCATCGATACCAGAGTAGACCATGGTTCTTCTGCTCCAGATTATTTCTTTGGAGACAAAGATTTAATGCCTGACCTAAGCAATGTAAAACCATACTTACTAAATATGACTTTAGCTGATGTTTATAACAGCAATTCATCAACTATTGGTGAATATCTGCAGGAAAATAATTATGACTGGTCAAACACTAACAATATGCAGAAAGCCAAAAATAGTAACGTCTTCTCTATCCTATGGGGTGGTGGTGATACAACAAGTGTAGGGCTTTATCCATTTGATGACGGAGGATGGTTATCAAATAAAGTTAATGAGTATCATAAAAATCCAACATATTTAGAAGGTGATCCTTCTGATCCACCGGTTGCATGCAATGACTCTGTTTCAACTGATTACAATACTCCTATTACAATCAATGTACTAAGCAATGATACTTTTGGCAGTAATATGGATTTGACAATCACAACTGCTCCATCTAGTGGAACATCAGAAGTTAATGATACCAACCAAATAGAATACATTCCAAATACAAATTTCACTGGAACTGATTTTTTCACATACACTATTACTGACGAAAACGGCAGCACTACTGCAGACGTTAGCATTACAGTAAAAAATAATGTAACAGAAACTTATACAATTACAGCTTCATTAATTAACTCCGGCGGAGGAAGCAGCTACCCTGAATACGTACAGCCTACCGGTGGACATGATGTATATATGCTAGGGGATAAAGTAACTTTTAATGGGAATGCCTTTGAGTCAGTTATTGATAATAATTCATGGTCGCCTACAGTTTATCCTCGCGGCTGGAAAAGCATATCACAAGGTGGCGATGGCTCGGCGAGTGGTTCAATAAGCCCAAATGGCGATGTTACAGTTAATAATGGAGAATCCCAAACTTTCACAATAACTCCAGATTCAAACAATAGAGTGAAGGAAGTAAAAGTTGATGGAACTTCAGTCGGACAACTAACATCCTACACATTTACAAATATTACTGCAAACCACACAATCAGTGCTGAATTTGAGATGGGAACACCTCCAGTTAATAATCCCCCAGTTGCTAATGATGACACTGCAGCAGTCGATGCAGGAAAAAACATTATGATAGATGTCCTTACAAATGATACAGATGCAGATGGTGATGCTCTGACTATTACAAATGTGTCACAGGGTGCAAAAGGAAATGTCGTTTTATCAAATAATTCTATAACATATTCAGCTGATTCTAATGCAGATGGTTCCGACAGTTTCAACTATACTGTAAGTGATGGAAAAGGCGATAGCAGTACTGCACTTATTACTGTAACAATAAACGGAACTCCCGGACCTACAGAAGTTATAGCTAATAATGATACACTCTATACTTTAGTTAACGATCCTATTACTGTTGATGTATTGTCAAACGACACAGGTGATTCTATTTCAATTGATTCTGTTACAGCTCCGGCAAACGGAACAGCAGTAATAGAGAACGGAAAAATCAAATATACACCTAACAGTGATTTTGAAGGAAGTGATTCTTTTAACTATACAATCATTGACGAACATTCTCAAACAGCAATAGGTGCTGTAGCAATAACTGTCAGACAACAAAGCAGCTCAGACAATGTTATTGTCGGATACTGGCATAATTTTAACAACGGTTCTACAATCATGCCTCTGAGAGATATTCCAACAGAATATAATGTCGTAGATGTTGCCTTTGCTGAACCAGCAAGTTTTACTGACATGACAATGAAATTTTCAGTTGATCCGAGCATTCAGACTGAAGCGTCTTTTAAGGCTGATATTGCCTCTCTACAGGCTCAGGGCAGAAAAGTATTGATATCAATTGGTGGTGCCAATGGACACATACGCCTGAATACTACTGCAGACAGAGATAAATTTGCATCATCAATGATACAAATAGTTGAAGAATACAATTTTGATGGAATTGATATTGACTTTGAAGGTGGAGCATTCTCTATTGAAAACAGTTCCAGTTTTAAAAATCCAACATCTCCTCTGTTAGTTAATGCAATAGATGCGACAAAAACGATCATTAATCACTTTAAAACCAAAGGTAAGGATTTTTGGTTAACGGCCGCTCCTGAAACATACTACTTACAAACAGGAATAAGTGCTTATGGAGGAACTGCAGGTTCTTATATTCCGTTTCTTTACGCATTAAAAGATGATTTAAACTTTGTAGCACCACAGCTTTATAATTCAGGTTCTATGGCTGGTCTGGACGGAAAAGCTTACAGTGTTGGAACACCGGACTTTACAGTGGCAATGACCGAGCTGTTGACTAACGGATTCACAGTAGCAGGAACAGGAGAGGTATTCAAACTTAGACCGGACCAAGTAGTTGTAGGTCTTCCTTCAACACCTCAGGCTGCAGGAAGCGGTTATCAAAATACTACTAACGTAATTAAAGCTCTGAACTATTTGACAAAAGGTACTTCTTTTGGTGGAAATTATCAATTAGAAAGTACGACAGGTTATCCTGATTTAAGGGGGATTATGACCTGGTCTATAAACTGGGATAAAACAAACAACTATGAATTTGCTGATACTTACTATAATTATTTCTTCGGTTCGGAACCAATCCCAAATCAAGCACCTGTAGCAAATGATGACTCAGCAATAACTAATATGAATACTGCACTTACAGTTAATGTCCTTTCAAACGATACTGATGTAAATGGAGATACACTGACAATTACATCTGTTACTTCACCACAAAACGGAACGGTAACACATACCGCTACTACTATTGAATATACACCTGCTACTGATTTTGTTGGTACAGATTCATTCAATTATTCAATCTCAGATGGACAAGGCGAAACAGATACCGCTACTGTAACTGTTACTGTCAATAATTCTGTGACTCCAATTAACATTAATCCGACAGTTAGCTTTACTGCTTTAACTGAC
The DNA here is from genome assembly GCA_964625675.1 of uncultured Victivallales bacterium. Taxonomy (GTDB): domain Bacteria; phylum Verrucomicrobiota; class Lentisphaeria; order Victivallales; family GWF2-38-69. The sequence continues at coordinate 29,590 of CAZVCD010000004.1, forward strand.
GGCCAGGTAATTAACCAGAAAACTCCATCTTCACTCAATATTGAAATTAATTCTACAGACGAAGACGGCACAATAGCATCTGAAAGTATTACTGTAGAAGGAGAAACTCATACAGGCTCTGTATATAGCTGGACTCCGTCTAGTTTTGGTTCTTTTGCTATACTAGCAGCTGCAACAGATAACAAAGGTGCGACTTCTGAAAAAACTATCAATATTACAATTGAAATGCAGGAAGTTAATACTCCTCCAACTGTCAGTTTTATTGAACCAACAAACTACAAAACAGTCCTACAGGAAACTCTTTCTCCATTAACAATTCAAATCAATTCTGATGATGCAGACGGAAACATTGCATCAATTGCAATAGATGTAGATGGTCAAACCTTTACGGAATCCCCTGTACAATGGACTCCTTCTAAATTTGCAGACCATCAGATTACAGTTAATGTAACGGATAACGAAGGTGCGACTGCAATTGCTCTTATAACGGTAACTATTCAGCAAGGTACATCACCTGATCCATCTGATAAAAAACAAGTAGTAGGATATATTACTCAGTGGGATGCGTGGAAAAGTTCTACTTTCGGATATCCGGAACAGGGCGTCTGCAACCAGTTGAATGTTGACTATTCTAAATACACGATATTAAATTTTTCTTTCTTCGGAGTAGCTAAAGATGGAAGTTTACATAGCGGAGACTATAGAAATAAACAAATGAGCGGTACCAATAGAGAAGCAGATCAGGATCCGGCCGACCTACTCCATGGTGATGCTTACAGCAGTTGGGATTATTGGATTCTATACGGTGATTTAGACTTAGTTCAGTGGGTTGGAGAAAATGATACTGCATTACAACAAAGACTCGCAGACTATGGTTTTAGCGTAGAAGGAACAACGTGGACCAATTCAATAACAGGACTGAGTGGAAGCTTTCCTGTTCCACTACCAAAAGAAAGCGGAGACCCAGGTTTGATTAAACTTTGCAAACAAAACAATGTCAAACTAATGGCTTCCCTTGGTGGCTGGAGTATGAGCAAACATTTCTATCAAATGGCTGCTGACCCTGTTAAAAAAGCAAGATTTCTTGCTGATTGTGAAAAACTGATAAATATGGGTTTTGACGGTATTGATATTGACTGGGAATATCCCGGCCCGTCTGATGGAATGAATTTCACAGGAACTCAGGAAGATTACAGCAATTTTACACTTTTAATGAAAGATATCAGAGAAAGAATTGGTGAAGATAAACTTATTACAGCCGCATTCAGTGCAGCACCGGCAAAACTGGCTGGTTTTGAATGGGATGAGCTTGATAAATATATGAACTATTACAATATGATGACTTATGACCTAGGCGGAGGATGGTCGAATGTTGCTGAACATAATTCACCTCTGTATGGTGCAGCATCATGGGATAATACGTTCAAATACCTTACTCAAACTCTTAATGTTAAATCAGATAAAATTAATATGGGTGTAGCTTTCTACGGTCGTGGAGTTGAAACAACAAATACAGCAGATCTTGGCGTTACAACACTAAAATCACAAAAGGCATTTAGTGTTGACGGTACACTTTCATCATCTGCAGATTTCACAAATTGGGGAGCCTTTGAAGGTGCTCCGAATTACGCATATCTTTTGGCTAATACAGATGACTACTGGGAATATCACTGGGACTCAGTAGCTCAAGTACCTTACAAAGTTAAAGGTAATTATTTCCTTAGTTATGACAATGAACTGTCAGTTGACCTAAAAGCTCAATATGTTAATGATAATGATGCTGGTGGTGTAATCATCTGGCAGGTATTCGGAGATTGGGATTTCAGTGAAGCTACCGCATTGGGAGGAACAAAGCTTAAAAAATACAGCAATGTAAAAACTCCTCTACTAGATGTACTTAACAATACATTCAATAAGTAAAAAATAAGTTTGATATAAGACAAAAACGCTGTCTTAAATTAAGGCAGCGTTTTTGTCTTTGTTAGATGACTAATTTTTCCTAAGTTAGTTCCAATATTTATTCTAATAAAAATATTTTTATAATGTTATTTCTATAGATTCATTCTGTGCGACAAATCTTCAGGTCTTTTAATATTCCATCTTCTATGCCATATATCCAACCATGAACCGATAGACTCTGTCCTGCTTTCCATGCGCGCTGAACAATTGAAGTCTCACATACATTCTCCACCTGTTCTTTTATATTCAGCTCACATAGTAAGTCAGACTTTTCTTTGTCGGTTTTTAATTCTTCTATTTCTGCCTTATATAACCGATAAACATCTTTTATATGCTTAAGCCAGTTATCTATTAACCCATGTCCTTCGTTGCTCAGAGCTGCTATAATACCCCCACAACCGTAATGACCACAAACAATAATATGCTTTACTTTTAATACATCTACAGCGTACTGAATAACAGACAGGCAATTTAAATCTGAATGAACAACAACGTTGGCAATATTTCTATGAACAAAAATTTCCCCAGGATCTAAACCTACTATTTCTGTTGAAGGGACACGGCTGTCCGAACACCCAATCCACAAATATTTAGGTTTCTGCTGTTTAGAAAGTCTCGCAAAAAAATTAGGATCAGAATTTTTTATACCTTCCGCCCATTTTTTATTGTTTTCAAATAGATGATTTAATATTCTCATGAGCATTATCTTTCTTCATGTATTACATTATGTTCCTAGTCAAATTAAAGTATATCAAGCTAAACACTAATTATTCGCATTCTGTTTTGGAGTATGTTTTCAAGTACTAAAGCACCGAATATAAAGTTTGCTCATTTAAAAAACATAAAATTTCCAGTTAAAGTCGAAAGATCACAGCCATTAAAAGAGAGCACAACCTTAGAATTCAATTTCATTTCCTTATCAATAGCCAATCTTGTTTCAAAAGCCAGTTCCGGTACAATAAAAGTCCCCTTATTCTCATATTTATCTACTAAAATGGCTTCTCCAGTCCATTTTTCAGCATCCATATAAACAAGCGTCCAGTGTCTGTTAGAATTTCGTTCAACTGTAACATTATTCATAACAGCAGTTCTAACAGCCGCTATTCTGTATGATATTGTTTCTTCATCTATTATGAAATCATTCCTTAAATAAGCACGAAGCTGTTGATGAACAAGTAAATCCAAATATCTCCTTAAAGGACTTGTTACTCTAGTATAATGTTCAAGCCCCAAACCTGAATGTTTCTCTGACATGGTTTGCAAGACGGCGCGTTTGAACTTTCTGCGACAGGCAAACATTCCGGCTAAATCATCAGAAGGATTAACGTTGCCTAGTATATTCTGCGAAGCAAATGGGATGCATATTTCATTCTCCATGGCAAATAAGGCAACAGCTTCTCCGGTCATCAGCATAGCCTCTGTTACAAGCTTCCTGCTATCTAATGACAAAACAGGAGTTATAAGTATACTATCGTCTGTCTTTTTAACTTTGACTTCCGGAAGATTAATCTCAACCGCACCGTTAGCCAGCCTCTTTTCCTTAAAACGCCGTGTAATATCCTGTATGTTTTTTAGCGATTCACTGTCCAATTTATTGTTTGCTTCTTCATAGCTTAACTGCTTTACTCTAACAAGACTAGGAACAATCTCTTCTATTTTAGCATTGGATTCATCATCTAGTTTCATTTTAAATGATAACGCAGGTGACACCTCATTAAGTCCAAGCCCCAGTATTTGAGTAACTTCAGCCGGCAACATCGGTATTGTTTTTTCAGGAAGATATAAGTTGGTTCCACGAGTAATTGCATATAAATCCAAGTCGCTCCCTGGTTGGACAATCGCAGCTACATCTGCAATATGCACCCATAAACAACCATCTTCAAAACTTAAAGCATCATCAGGATCACTGCAATCTTCATCATCAATGGCAAATGTTTCCAGATGAGTCAGATCTCGCCTATTTTCCTGCGGCAAAACTGGTATATCAGGTTCATAAAGTGAGCCAAAATCAATATTAAAACGCTGCGGATAGGGGTTAATGCTGCTATTCCAAAAGCCCGTTTTCAATAAAAGAGCATGAGCTTTTTCGGGAATCTGCTCCTGTTTCAATTCCTGCATTAAACGGCTCTTTGAAGTTTGCCCCAGAGCCACCTGCTCTATCTCTCTCATATTTTTTGCATCATCAGGCAGAATATTATTATTTTTTATTCTATCAAGCAGTTCTTGTCTTTCCTGTTCCCCCGCAATTTTAGCTTCTTTTTTCAAAAAAGTTTCAGCAACTTCTTCTTCTGTTCTGGCTTCAACTTTTTCAAAGGTTCCCTTGAAATACGTACCGTCACATAGGAGTTCCCAGGCAGCCCAGGCAGTTGTTGGAATATTTTCACCGAAAACTAATTCAGCAAACTCGGATAGATCAACACTGCTTTCAAGTAGGAGTTCCCGGGTATCCTTAATCTCCTCCGGAGTTGGTAAAAGTGTTCCTAGGATATTTAGATTACTTATCGGTCCGGTATGGATAAGCTGCAGGTCTTTAGAACGCACACGTTTTGTGGTTTTATTAGACAGTTCTATTTCAAGTTTATCTCCAACCTTTATAACGCGCGCCGGATTATTTTTATACACTGCAAGACTGTTTAATTTTATTTCCATTTTATACCGGAGGTATTTTTATTTTGTGGTTCTTTGTAGGATTTTACACTCATTATTTTTATTGTTTTTCGAAAAATATTTTACTATGGGGATAATGTTTTTTCCGGAACCGCACTAATTTTTTTCTGGAAAATAAAATAGAAATCCGGTTTTGAAAGAAATTCTATATTCACTTTATCCACTTTGATTTTTACCGTAATGTTAGTGCTTAGAAGCTGTGTATGTTTTCCTTTAAATATGCTGTTTTTAAAATCAGAACGTATTGAATGTCCGGCTTGTATGTTTTTCTTAAAAGTATATTGGAAATATTTTTTTCCATCCGGTAAGTATATCCCATATTCAAGCGTAGCGTCTTTATCTATTTTCGGCATCTGCCAAAAAAATATTCCTTTATCAAAATCAGCAGGGATTCCTGAAATAGACGTAAAAGTAACTTCGTCAGTGGCTTTCTTTTCCGGCGCACATGAAACACAGAATAATACAATCAAAATAGCCAATATAAATTTATACATACCTATTACCTTTCATTATTACGAATATATGTTCATTATCAGAATCACTCGAAGGATTAAGAAAAAGGATTGTATATGTAATTAAGAAGGCTATCACATCTTATTTCAATACGCCTAATAGCCACACTTATTCCGGGTGCTTCTTTTGTATAAATGACCAATTTCCCACCAGCCCCGAACTGAATCGTCCTTTTCTCATTTTTATCCAGCTCTATTTTTACAAAAAAACTATTTGAAGGTTGAAATGATTCAGTACTAGGCATTTTACTACTCGCCATAAACTGCACGTTGCCCTGTGCCCAAATTATTTCAATTACTTTTCCGTTGAGAATTTTTCCCGGATACATCGTTAAAGCTATTTCTACAGGATCACCCGGCTTCACATATTGTACCGACTGCTGCTTTAATTTTGCAATAATCCAGATCTTATCCGTACAAATATATGGTAACGCATTTTTATTTAAAAGTCCCAAAAACATACCTGCCTTAATGAATAGAATGGGAATATAGCCATCTTCAGGTGCATAGGTAGTAGCATGCTTTAGATTATATTCTGCAGTATTTACTTCTGCCGTTATCTTATCCAAGTCTGATTTCCTAAGCAGGAGATCTTCCTCTCTCATTGCGCCGGAAGGTGTAAGTTTAACTGCTACTTCATAACGCCGTCTGGCTTTAGCCTGATCAGCTTTGGATTTATCCAATTTGTCTTTCCATCGGGTAGTATCCATTGCTAAAATGGGATCTCCTTTTTTTATCGGAGTATTAGATTCCACATACACTTTTTTAATATAGCCGGACCATTTGGGCTGTAACTGCAGCACAACACCATCTCCCGCAGCCTGGGAGGAATAAGGAGTAATTTGACCCAATACTATTATATCCACCAATAATGCTGCTGCATAAAGAGCACAGTAAAAAACTGCAACCCACAAAGAGAACTTGATCCATTTAAAATAAAAATGGATTATCCAGATCAGAAATACATAAGCAATTGTAAACATAATTTCCATAACAAAAACTAATTCCCTGTATTATCGTCTTTATTCTCAGCAGTTTTTTTATTACTATCTTTTAATTCAACTTCACTTTTATCTATTTTAATTAAGTTCTGTTCGTTTTTATCATCAATAGCATTGCAGTCGACAATAGTCTCTTCTATTTCATTTTCTCCTGTTTCATTATCAGAACTGTCTGGATTCGATTCATTTTCAATGTTAACATTACAATTTTCATCACCAGTTGATGGGTTTATATCACTGTCATCTATAGAACCGGCGAAATAACTAACACCGGAGCGCATATATGCCCAGACCATAGCCAGAAGCCATAAAGGAAAAAGTATAAGTCCCATAATAGCCATGCATCTTATAGCATCCTGCTGCGGATGGTATCTTCGCTTGGCAATTCTATATGGAAGTTCATGAATCAGTATGATGCCTATAACTATAATGGCAACAGATAGAAACAATATAAACATTGCTATGCCTAGATACATCGTATTTTGCGAAGGAGTAGTTATCATTTTTATAAATAACTCTTTTAGGATCAAAGTTTTTTATTATTTTAATCACAGTTACTGTTTTCGTCAGCAATAGATCGTTTATATTTTATATTATATTATATTTATATAGATGTCAATATCTACATAAATTTTAATGGTAATTCACTAAATTTAATTTAATTCATTAATCAACCTTTATAGAGCGCAACAATAATATTATATTAGTTAGTATTGGTCTCATTGATTAAGTTTTATGATGTTAAACCTAAATTTTAATCACCTTGAGCGATCACAAACTTTTTCTGAAACATTCCACATAATTTTAAGGATACAAATATGGAAAGCTTTGTTATAGAAGGAACCGGTAAACCGCTTGGCGGCGAAATTACAGTAAGTGGAAATAAAAATGCTATTCTGCCTATGATTGCAGCTGCGCTATTAACAGAAGAAGAAGTAGTCCTTCATAATGTTCCAAATATCATTGATGTTAACATTATGTTGCAAATAGCAGAATCTCTTGGTACAGAAGTCATCAGAGAAAATACTACACTTAAACTTAAAACTACTAAAATATCCAATAATGCCCTTTCAAGAGAAAACTGCACAAAGATAAGGACATCTCTTTTGTTCACCGGTCCACTGATCATACGGACGGGCAAAGCAATAATTTGGCCTCCTGGAGGTGATGTTATCGGACGTAGACGTTTGGATGCCCACTTTTACGGACTTAATGCAATGGGGGCAAAAATCACATCAGAATCTATTCCATACAAATTTGAGACTAATGGAAAACTTCAGGGCAAAGACCTTTTTTTTGATGAAGCAAGCGTCACAGCTACCGAACACATAATGATGACCGCTGCATTAGCAGAGGGACAGACTATTATCAGAAATGCAGCAGCGGAACCCCATGTATTCGACCTCGGCGAACTATTAATAAAAATGGGGGCAAAAATCACTGGCCTAGGAACAAACACTATAACCATAGACGGCGTAGAGAAACTTAACGGAACAGAACATACTGTTGTAGGAGACCATATTGAAGCGGGCAGTTTCCTATCACTAGCAGCCGCAACAGGCGGAGAAATTAAAATTAACGGAACACTGCCAAGACATTTCTGGATGACACGAAGAGTACTTGAACGTTTCGGCATCAAATTCGTCCTTAACCCAAACCATATTTTTATGGCGGGCGAACAGGAACTTGCCATAAAACCAGATTTTGGCAATGCAATCCCTATTATTTCTGATGGCACCTGGCCCCAATACCCGTCAGATATGATGAGCTGCACAATAGTAATGGCAACTCAGGCTAAAGGCACCGTATTATTTTTTGAAAAAATGTTTGAAAGCCGCATATATTTTGTTGACAAATTAATAAGTATGGGCGCGAGCGCAATAGTATGCGACCCACATAGAGTTGTAATTTCCGGGCCTGCCAAACTACGTGGAACAGAAGTATCCAGCCCGGATATACGTTCCGGCATGGCATTAGTTATTGCGGCCTTATGTGCAAAAGGAAAAAGCACCATCCAAAATACAAATGTAATATCCAGAGGCTATGAAAATATTGAAGAAAAAATTGAAATGCTCGGCGGTAAAATAAAAAAAATTAGAACTTAGAAAACAAGACATTGTCATTTAAAAAAATAATACATAAATTTTTCGAGTCTTATATAGCACCGATAGGTTTAATTCTCGGGTTGTTGGGGTTATGGGGATGCATTGCTGTTTATAACGCTAGAATCTACGAGCCCCATCCGTTTTATTTTGTCATTCGGCAACTGATCTGGGTATTAACCGGACTTGTTATCTATTTTATCAGCTCACAAATTCCTTTTAAATTCTATATAAAAAATACATTATGGCTTGCCTTATTGTTTTGGATACCATTGGTTTTAGTCGCGTTTTTAGGGATCAAAGTCAATGGTATGACTGGGTGGTTTCTTATTTCTTATTATCCTCAGCCAATATATATTCAACCTGCAGAACTCGCCAAACCTGCTTATATTCTTTTTATGTGCTATGTCAGCATTTACTATAAATTTGCCTTCAAAAAGTTTATATTTATGTTTCTAGCATGCTTGATCTGGATAGTTCCAATTATATTAGAGCCTGATTTTGGAACAGCTGTAATATATATTGCAGGATTTGTAATTGTTTACTGGGTAGGCGGTGGTAAAAAACGTTATATAGCAGCAATTTTTGCTTTTGGAATTATTTTTTCTATAATAGTTATCTTGGCAAATCCCTATGTCCTACACCGTGTGACTGGATACCTTTTCCCGTTAAGCGATCAGTACGGTGCCGGCTGGCACACAATGCAATTCCGTTATGCAATGGCCAGAGGTGGCTTGGAAGGAGCCGGACTTGGAAAAGCTATCTGGTCAAATGCTTATTTACCCTTATCACACACCGACTCTATTTTTTCTTCATTAACTGAAACACTGGGATTCATAGGAGTACTACCTATTCTGATAGGTTTTATGCTGCTTGTTTACCTAACATTTACATTAGCATTCCGTACTAAAGACCACTTTGTTGTACTATTCACATGCAGTTTAGTATCACTGATAACATTTCAGGCTTTTTTGCATATAAGTGTCAATGTCGGCCTTTTACCTCCCACCGGCGTAACCCTACCGCTAATAAGTTACGGTGGAAGCTCGCTGGTTTCTACAATGCTCGGATTCGGAATCATCATAAGCGCAGCTAAGAGTGAAAGTTTAAACAAAGATAGGAGGACAGAGGTCTGAAGTCATCAATCCGTAGACTAGAGACGGTGAAATCGCTTTCTGACACCTGTTCTCTCCTTCATCCAGCCATTAATGATTAACCATTAGTCCTGTTATTTATCGCCACGAATACCAGAAGAGGACTCTTGCATATATTGAGCATAATCTCTCAATTCATATGAAGCTTTATCCAAAATATTTTTTATTTTTCGTATAAATGTTTTCATTAAAGGTTTCCGTGAAATCTTAACAGTATATTCATAATTTACAGTTCGACAAAGGAGTTCGTCATACTCTTTTTTATCTAGCTGTTTTGTCAATTTGCCCCCATTAGGATCAACAGCATTAACAGTAAAATGGTATTGATAACCATGGCTCTTTTCCGTTTTTGTTATATATTTATAACATTCAGATAGAGGCATAATTACACTGGGACACCTTCTCCCTGAATTAAATTCAATTTCGCACATATATTATTTAAAAACTTTCATTTAAGTTAATAAGAAATCCGCTTACGATATAAGGGAATCTTTATTTTCAATTATTTGAGCCAATATTTTACATCGAAAGAAAAAATAAACAAATAAATATGAGAATATTTAATGATTATTTTCTAGGCTGAATTTCGCAGAAACAAATTGGGGGTAAACTGAATTTCCTAAAACAGTTCGGCCCCCCCAGATATGTATATAAATTACACCTAAAGTAGTCGTGGTCGATCTGACAACTTACAGTTAAGGTATTATGGTGCTAGTGACTTGCAGTTTTTTGTTTGATAGGTAGTCAATTATCCACAACCAGGTCAGCGTTATGACCTAATTGTGATTAGAAAGGTATGCACTAGAACATCCCTATTTCTCTTAATATATTCCAGCCAGATTTTGCCTGAAGTAGATTATTTGTTCGAAAGCCTGCATTAACCAGGGCTTTTGCTTCCAATTCCAATTTTTTCTTTGACCCAGTATACTTTTTAACATCTAGAGTGCTGAAGCTTCTTCTGTTACGGCAGATTTCTCCCGGACTTTTATGGTCGGGAGAATAAATATAGATATCCATTTTTTCCTTTTTGATTGCTTTGAACTGTTCGTGACCCGAATTAATATTCCACACTAATGCGAATTTTAAAGTTGCATTGTTATTATTTTCCATTAATACCGGGGGTATTTTTATATTTGGCTTCTTTCCTCTTTCACTCCATGAGCTATGGCGAATAAATACAGGATTTTTTATCTCAATTTTTTTATTAACTTCGTATGACACTTGGCATCATATCGTAAAAATGGTCAAGGTCTAAGTTAAACTTTCTTTTCTTTGAATATAAACTTCAGTATACAATCAATAAAGGGATTTAATAAATAGCAGAATAGGGCTATACGGTTATTAACAGTATATGCAATAAAAATAGTTACAGCACAAATTAAGATATTAATTAAAATACGCAGTGAAATAAGGTTTTTCTCATAATTTGTAATATCTCTTGATATTGTTTTTTTTATTTTTGATAAATATATCCACATGAATAGATTAATGAAGCAAAGTAGTACTATTCCTCCAGAAAAAACTGCAATAGCCATTGGTTGCTTATTATAAATAACAATAAGAGAAACTAACCACGGAATAATTGTTACAAACATTAAATAAATCAAATTAAGTTTAATAAATAAAGTATCAATTTGTGTTATTATTTTGATGAGATTATGGTGCCTTACCCACATACCTCCAATGATTAAAAAGCTGATCACCCAAATTTCCAGCTTGGGAATAGATAGCAGCAGAGCTTTATTTATACCAATTTCAAAAGCATTTGGAGGTAACTGGATATTTAAGACCAGCAATGTAATAGCTATGGCAAATATACCGTCACTGAAAGCTTCTACGCGACTGGAAGAAAACGTTATAGGGGTTTTAACTGAATTTTCCATATTATTATACCGGAGGTATTTTTGATTTATCGCCATAGTTTTATTCACCTTTGGAGGGGATTAAACTTTGCGGGATTTTATATATCAATTATTTTATGTTTCGTATTATAGAAATAATTTATATAAAATATACAGTTATACTAGGAGTGTTTTTGCTTTTGCAGGATTTTTATTTCCAGACTTTATTGTTTATCGTTCGCATATTGAAAACTTAAATTCTTTCAGGAAGACTGAAACTTAACAGTAAAAAACTTTAATCAGGGGAGACTGTATTATGAAAAAACTGGTTCTAATAAGGCATGGTGAAAGCGAGTGGAATCTGGAAAATCGATTCACAGGCTGGACTGACATAGACCTATCTGCAAACGGAATAAAAGAAGCAGAAAGTGCCGGGAAAATCCTAAAGCAGAATAATTTTACTTTTGATATCACATATACATCTTACCTTAAACGGGCAATTCATACTGCATGGCGAGTATTAAACCGCCTTGACCTTGCGTGGATACCCATTATAAAAGACTGGCGGCTTAATGAACGTCACTATGGTGCATTACAGGGACTTAATAAAGCTGAAACTGCAAAAAAATATGGAGCTGAACAGGTAGCATCATGGAGAAGAGGCTTTGAAGTTTGTCCTCCAAAATTAAATATTAACGATCCTAGATATCCCGGAAATGATCCTAAATATAAAACTTTGACAAAAAATGAACTTCCAAGAACTGAATGTCTGAAAGATACAATAGAACGTTTCATGCCGCTGTGGCACGACGATATTGCCCCACAGATAAAATCAGGGAAAAAAATATTAATAGCAGCGCACGGAAACACTCTTAGAGCCCTTGTCAAATACCTTGATAAAATATCTGATAAAGATATAACGTCTTTGAATATTCCTACCGGAATTCCACTAATTTATGAGCTAGACAATAACCTGAATAAGATTAGGCACTATTTTCTAGGAGATGAAGAAAAAATCAAACACCTTAAACTTGTTTAAATATTTTCTTTCATACCTTCAATACAATTTCTAAATTTCTAGTTCGTCTATTATTTTGTATTAAGACTGTTTATCTGGTTCGGAGACTACGTCTACTCTATCTACATCTATTTTATTGGTGCTCCATAAACCAGTACCAACTACACCGTCGTATTCATCTACATCACCGTATATTTTTATTGTCGTATCCGGGGTAATATCCATATCTTCTATTTTATCATAATCAATATCTATTTCTATTTCACCAGTAGAATCTTTAAAAAGATAATCATCATCATCAACTTGTTTTACAATATTTCCAGTAAGAACTACTTTTACATCATCACGTGCTTTTTTAGCCTCGGCTACAGTAGTTACATCTTCAACATTACCCGGCCCCTGAAATTTTGCATACAAGCTAAAACCAGCAAACAGAGTAAAAATGACAGCAGCAAGAACTAGTTTTTTCATTGGTTTTCTCCTACATATAAAGTTAGAATTATTTTTAATTAATTGATTTCTATATTTAAATCAATTTAGGGACAAAATCATTATAAGGAGTTAGATTAAAAACATCAATAGGAATTAGAATATTTTTTTAGTAGCAATATATTAGTTACACACATCATATAAAGCCTAAAAATAGCTGATATTTGATAAAAATTAATGACTTAAGATCTTACATACAGTATACTTAAGAGTAAAAGACATATCATATAAATGCAGCAACTGTTAGCTCTTGAAAGTAAGCGGAATAAAAAAGGAAAATTATGATAAAACATTTCACAGACCATACAGCAAATATGCGTACATACTTAGCATGGGTTAGAACTGCAATAGCAATAATGGCATTTGGCTTTATTATAGAAAAGTTTAATATTTTTATTATTTATATAGAGCATGCTTTAGGTAAAGAAGGCCACTTTCAACATTTTAAATCTGCCGAAATAGTATCTTTAACCTTATTTATTGTTTCAATCGTAATTATTATAGGTTCAACAGGACAGTTTTTCTTTTATCAGAAAACTATCGACTCAGAAAAAATCATAAAATATAAAGCAACAAGAACTGTTTTTCTTATTTCAACATTAATTGTTTTACTAGGAGCTTTTCTTACGATATATATAGGATTTCAGGTATTTAAATAAAACATTATCAGCTAATCCTGAAAAACATTATTTACTTCAGGATTAACAGTTGCTTATTTTTTATTTTTTCTCTTTTTAATAATTATAACTAATCCAACAACCGCAATTACTAACAAGACAGGATATAACATTTCAAAACCTCTTTATTATGTTGTTTTTACATGTTGCCTCTTAGCAACTTAACCGACATTATGACAAATATATTTATTTATCGTTTTTTCTATTAATTCATAGAAACATTAATAATGTAATTGTTTAAATACATTAATCAAATATTATTTAATTATTACCAAAAACTGACTTCCAAGCGATTTCATAAAAAAGTAAAAAAATGATTGTAATTTTATATATAATTTTAGGATCTGTGACCGGTATTGTCGCAGGTCTTCTTGGTATTGGAGGAGGTCTAATAATTGTCCCCGGTTTAGCAATGATATTCAAATATTATTGCGGATATACAACCGAGTACATGCATTTGGCCGCCGGAACGTCATTGACAGTTATGATATTTACCGCCATAGCATCAATAATGGCAAATCATAGGCAAAAAAGAATTGCCTGGACCATATTCAAACGTACTGTCCCTTGGATCATAGCCGGAGATATTGCCGGTGCCTTTATTGCCGGCTTTTTGAATGCCACTATATTAAGCATACTCTTCGGATTTCTTCTTTTGTGTTTGGCTATTAAAATGATAATTACCACACTTAAAGCAAAACACGGGCAAAAAGAAAAAGAGAAAATAAATATTCGGACATCTGTTACTGTCGTTATAGGAACTGTTATTGGATTAAAATCTGGATTATTCGGTATTGGAGGAGGAGCAATAAGTGTCCCATTTTTAAACAACGCCGGTCTACCTATGAAAAAAGCTACTGGTACATCTTCCGCGTTTACGCTTCCTATAAGTATCGTTGGCAGTATATGTTTTATATACATAGGGATCATAAATCATATACACATAGCACACACTATCGGTTATATGCACTGGCCCGCAACATTGATAATTATACCGTGCACTATGTTTTTTGCTCCAATCGGCTGTTCTCTTGCAAATAGGATGT
>CAZVCD010000005.1:0-42417 GCA_964625675.1 uncultured Victivallales bacterium
TCGCATTTTACATCCATTGCGTCGGAATAATTGCAGGGGAATACCAAGAACAACAAGGCATTTTTTTGCACCGAATTCGATAGTATGATCCAATATATAAACCCAGTCATTACGTTTTTTTACAGTTTGCTGAAGCTTATAAAGACCGAAGCGCAGAATCCAATTTTTAATAACAACGTGACAAGGTATTCCTCCTTTAAACCATTTATTGAATAAGCGAAAGGAATATTCCACTCCACGCAAAGATGATGATCCGAAAACAACAAGACGAATCGCCATCACAATTGTTTTTAAGGGAAAATGAAATTTGCATGGTGGACTTTCAATCAGTTCATCTTCTTTACTGTGTGGAGTTTTTTTTTCTGTTGCCTGTGCTTTCGGTTTTTATGAGCTTTTTTTGAGTGTCCTCAAGTTCTTTCTGAAGCTCTTTTATGTTTTTCTGAGCATCAAGTGCCTTGTCTTTCCAGTTGCTGCGGCTTCCTGTTATATCCCTGATTTTAACCCGGTTCTCATTCAGAGTTGCCTGTCTTGCCAGTGCTTTACTTTTCCATTCCCCACGACTTATGCCCATGTTTCTTAATATCGCAGATTCTGGCTTTACTGATACTTTCTTTCTATTTTCTCGCTCTGTAAGCTTTGAGTACTTTGCCAGCATTCCCTTTACCCCTTTCTCTCGATAAGACTCCAGCATCTCAAGCGACAATTCCTGTATATTTGAACGGGAATTTCGATAATTTTCAGTCATCTCTTTTACGGCTTTGGCATCTTCTTTTTTTACAAACACGCTTGAGTTTTTACCTTTGATGCTATAGCTGAGACGATAATACGGTCCGTGCTTGCGAGGATTAGACTTGTCTTTGCAGCGACAACCAGCTTTACCGCATACATTATAATGCTTTTCCAACGTGCCGGGTAATATAGGATTTGCACTTAGTAGATATTTAATTTGCTCTTTCATTTTATGATGTTTCCTTGTTGTTTCCGATAGGTTTATAGATCTATCGGAATATACACAAAAAAAGAGAAAAATCAATGGTTTAATGATACAAAATGGGGACAAAACAAATTAGAAATTTTCTGTTTTTAACAGGCCAGGTCAGACCTCGTGGAGAGATGTTCTGTTTTGTATATTACCTGTTCCACATCCGTAATCCTGATCATTCGGGTGAGTCTGAATGGGCACCTTGTAATATATTGAATCAAATTTTAAAGGCGATTTTGAGATTGTTTTATATAACCTTACACCCAAAATTCCATATTTTAAACCTGAGCCAAACACGAAAACCTTTTAGTGAAGGCTCTATTTATAGCCATTCAATGTGTCAATGAAATCCTTTTCAAAAAAATTATAGTCAGTTTTGATGGCAACTCTGATGTTATATCCATTTTTATCTTTTACAATTCTTCCGAAATGTTTGCCATGATCAGTAATCACATTGAGTTTTATATTTTTAAAAACAACGTTTTTCCCATTTACAGCGATGAATGCTGCCAGAGGATCCCAGAACTTAAGGTATCCGTTCTTTATTTCATCTATAACAGCAGTCATGACATTATAAATAAACTCTGTCTGAGGTGTTTCTAAAGAGTTTTTAAATCTTTTATAAAAATCCAGAGTAATCGGTGCTGTATTTGTAGTATCAAGTGGTACCAGGGTACACGGAATACCTGATGCGAATACAATTTTTGCAGCTAATGGATCGCAATATATATTCCATTCCGATGTTATGTTTTCTGTTTCACTTATAAAGTGTATGTTTCCTCCCGTATCAATTGCGCCTCCCATGATATATATCATTCCGATATTCTTTTTAATTTTTGGATCTTCTTGTATTGCTGAAGCTATATTTGTTAATGGTCCAAGGGTTAAAATATTGACTTTTTCTTTTGAGTTTTTCAGCGTTGAGATCAGTAAATCTACAGCCGAACATTTTTGAGGAGGAAATGGATTTTTTGGAATTTTTAATCCTAAAAGATTGCTGAATCGTTTACGGAATTTATATGGGTATCTAAAATTGCCCTTTAATGCTTTTGTTGATCCTGCAGCAATTGGGATGTACCATTTATTGCCAAAAGTAAGTATATCTAAATTATTACGAATGCCTGCTCCAATAAACGACATGCCGGTGCCTTCGACAGTCATTGCTTTTATATCAATATCACTCCTTTGTAGCATATATAATATTGCGAACCAATCATCAAAATTGACATCCGAATCAATAATAAACTGAGTTTTATTGATACTTTTATTTGTGGTAATGTTTGTTGTTTTTCTTTTTATATCGTCAACAACTGATGCCATACATGATGAGACTGATATTAATAGAAATAATAATATAGATATTTTTGTTTTCATGGAACCTGTTCTTTGTTATGTTATATAGTGGACTCATATATTATTCATAATAACATATTAATATAGCATTTTCGATACATCGATACATTTTATCTTGTTCTTCTTATTATAGGAGGGGGTCGTTGTCATTATCATTAGGGGCGCATCTACGCTATTGACATAATTATATAAAAATATTATAATCTCTTTTGTGGGGAAAAAATGAGTAGCCCTTTGAGAATAGAATATTCTGAAGCCTTTTATCATATAATGAACAGTGGTAATCAGAAAATGAAAGTCTTTAGTTCTGACGCTGATTATAAACTATTCTTTAAAAAACTTGTCTCTTATGCAGAAATATATCAAATTGAAATTAAGCTGAGAAAAAGTCAATAGCGTAGATGCGACCCCTATGATGGAGAAAGAAATTATATGAAAAAAAAAATAAGTTTGTCAAATAAAATTTTCATCGGATTGATAGCCGGTATTTTATGTGGTTTGTTCTTCGGGGATATGTGTTCTTTTCTGAAACCTTTTGGTGATGTATTTATCAAGATAATGCAGATAACAGTTATTCCTTATATTATTGTTTCATTGTTTCATGGGATAGGAGGGCTGAAAAAAGAGGAAGTAAAGTCTATTGCTATAAAAAGTGGTTCAGTACTTTTGTCGTTTTGGATTATTTTAATAGTTATATTTTTCACCATGCAGTTTGTTTTTCCTACAGTAAAGACTGCATCTTTTTATAGTTCATCTATTTACAATATTCCACCTACAAACTTTATAGATTTATTCATACCATCAAATCCTTTTGCTTCTTTGGCGCAAAATGCTATTCCTGCAATTGTTATTTTCTGCGTTTTGCTTGGAATCGCATTTATTAATATAAAATCAGAAGAGAAAATAGTTGTTTTGAAATATATCAATATTTTGCGTAAAAGTATTGAACATGTAACTAAGATGTTAACTAGGATAATACCGTATGGAGTATTTGTGCTTACAGCAAATACTGCAGGCACGATGACCAGCAGTAGCTTTGCAGTATTATCAATATATATAATCGGATACATAGTATGTGCTCTTTTTATTGTTTTTTTAGTAATTCCGTTGATTCTTTCCAGTCTTACAAGGTTTACGTATTATGATATTATTTCAGAAACCAAAGGTGTTCTTATTTTTGCATTTGCGACGGTAAATTTGTTTATTGCCCTTCCCTTAATAGTAGATAGTGTTAAGAATCTTTATGCAAAATATAAAAAACAGGATGATCATGTTGATGGATATATTGATTTTCTGGTTCCTATTTATTATAATTTTCCTGGACTTGGTAGGCTTTCGTTTTTATTCTTTATCCTTTTTATTGCCTGGTTCTATGATCATTCACTAACTATTTATAATCAGTTGGAGCTTGGCACAGTTGGACTCTTTTCTTTTTTTGGTTCTACGTATTATGCTGTTCCTTTTCTTTTGAAGTTTTTGAAATTACCTAGTGACGCATTTAATCTTTTTTTAGCTTCGAGTGAGATTATACGTAAATTTTCCAGTCTATTAGGCGTAATGGGACTGTTTTCCTGCACATTGATATGTACTAGTTTTTATGCAAACTTTTTTAAACTGCAGATATTGAAACTTGTTAAATCTATCGTATTACTCAGCATTATTTTTCTTCTTCTTTTATTAGGTTTGAGATTTTCTTTCAGTAAGACATTTTCCGGTATGTACAAAGGAGATGAGCAACTCCAAAGTATGGTCTTACCAAAAACTAGAACGGGGGAAAATTATGCAGATCTTATTTCAGCTAAAATATATAAACAAGTCCCGAAACATTTGTTAAATTTAAGTAGTGAAAGTATTTATGAAAAAGAAATGTTGTTACGAATACAACAACGAAAAATCTTGAGAGTTGGCTATAATGCTAATTCTATGCCGTTTAATTTCTTTAATAAAAAAGGTGCTCTTGTAGGGTACGATATTCAAATGGCATATGAACTTGCAATATTTCTCAATTGTAAAAAAATTGAGTTTATTCCAATTCAATATGGTTCACTTGATAAGGTACTAAACAGTCGGATTTGTGATATAATTATGGCAACAGTGATTATTACACCGGAAAGAATGTCTAATATGATGTTTTCTTCCTCTTACATGACACAAACTCTTTCTTTAATTGTAAAAGATTATCGGGAAAAGGAATTTGGTACAGTGAAAGATATTAATAAAATAAAAAACCTTACAATTGCTAATATAAAGGGGAGTGCATTTATACCAATAGTTAGACATATATTTCCGAATGCAGAAATTATTGAAATCAATAATTTAAATACTTTTTTTAATACAAACATAGCTGATGCAATGATGAGCACTGCGGAGGAAGGGTATACATGGACTCTTTTATATCCTTATTATACAGTCGCAATGTTTACCCCAAATGAGAACTTAAAATTCCCTGTTGCATATCCTATTGCAACAAGGGGAGGAGAATCGTTTCGCTTGTTTTTAAACGCCTGGCTTGAGATGAACAAAGCAAATGGTTTTTTGCGCAAATCGTATAATTATTGGATTTTGGGCAAAATAGAACCAACTACTGAATCCAAACGCTGGTCAGTAATACGAAATGTTTTACATCTTGAAGACTGAAATATTTTAAGTGGATGCTGCACGAAAATGATCAAGACTTTGGAATTAAATAATTAAAACTTTATGTCTTAATGCACTGAATTAGCGGGGTGCCCTCGTTGATCTCTCTATATTTCTTTAATTTTAGGAATACTAATATTTTGTATATGGTTAATCAGTGGTTTGTATGTCGCATATTTTGAATATTGTGAAATACTTGTATTTTTAATGTGTTTTAAATTCATATAGAAAACAGTAATACTTCTTATAAACACTCAAGTGTTGCAGTTTAAATTGCATTAAAAATAACCTCTAATATACTATATTGCAATAGGTTGCAAGACAATGTAAAGCAAGCATGAGAGGTTGCTGTATGTTGGACAAAATAGATGTGAGTTTAGATGATGTCAAGCAGGTTTGTAAAAAGCCAGTGATACAGCTTATTGTTATCAAAAAAGATAATTTGAGTGTTTTTTAAAATAAACAAATATCGTTCAGATCATTTAATAAAGCACATTATACCGGAGGTATTTTTGTTTTTGGGTTATTTATAAAATTTTATCCTCATTTATTTTATAACTTTTTCGCCCCGTTACCCACAGGGATAAATAAAACTATTTCATCTTGGGGATAATTAATTCAAAAGGATTAAATTATGTATGATGTTGTTATAATCGGAGCCGGTATAATTGGTGCTTCTATTGCCAGAGAATTATCAAAATATTCTCTAAAAACACTTCTTATTGAAAAGTCCTATGATGTAAGTAACGGCACAACAAAAGCAAACAGCGCAATTGTACATGCAGGTTATGACCCAACTCCAAACACGTTTATGGCTAAATTCAATGTACATGGTAACTCAATGTTTCCAAAATTGTGCGAAGATCTTTCAGTTCCCTTCAAGCAGATGGGTTCGCTTGTTCTTGCATTTAATGATGTAGATATAGATATGGTGAATAAATTATATGAAAGAGGAAAGCTAAATGCTGTTCCTGATATAAAAATACTGAAAAGAGAGCAAATATTAAAACTAGAACCCAATATTAATTCTGAAGTTAAAATGGCTTTGTGGTGCGGTACAGCTGGGGTTGTCAGCCCTTATGAGCTTGCAATAGCCCAATGTGAAAATGCTCATACAAATGGAACAGAAATCAAGCTTAATTGTGAAGTTCTGGGTATAGAAAAAAAAGAAGACTATTTTGAAATTAAAACAGAACAGAACAATATAAAGTCAAAACTGGTGATTAATGCTGCTGGAATTTATGCTGATAAAATCAATAATATGATATCAGAAGACAAGCTTAAAATTAAACCTGTAAAAGGTCAGTATCTACTTTTGAACAAAACAACTGGCAATCTTGCTAAACATGTAATCTTTCAGTGTCCAACTAAGCTTGGTAAAGGAGTATTGGTTACACCAACAGTATATGGCAATACACTGATAGGTCCTGATGCTCAGGAAACTTGGGATAAAAATGATACCTCTATTTGTGAAGATAATTTTGAATATATAAAACAAGCTGCTTTAAAAAGCTACCCTGAAATACCTTTTCAGAAAACAATAAAGACATTTGCAGGCCTAAGAGCTGAATGTGATTCCAATGATTTTATAATTGGCGAAGCCAAAGATGTTTCAAACTTTATAAATGTAGCAGGAATTAAATCTCCGGGTCTTTCATCTTCTCCGGCAATTGCTGAATATGTTTCTAATATTGTTTTGGGTAAGTTTGCTAGGGCGGTTAGGAAGGAAAATTTCAACCCCTTAAGGCGATCTCCAATGTTAAAATATATGAATAAAGAAATGGCAAATAAACTTATTGAAACTGATTCTTCTTATTCAAATATTATATGTAAATGCGAACATATCACTGAAGGAGAAATCAAAGACGCAATTAGCCGTTTTCCTCATGCGACAACTCGAGATGGAGTAAAGCGCAGGGTAAGAGCTGGCATGGGGCCATGCCAGGGGAACCGATGTGGCTCCAATGTAGATATATTTTTATCAGAAAAAAGGTGATCATTTAGGGGGGGGGTATTTTTTTAATTCTATATAATCTACAAATCCCGCACGCGCATATGCATAAGGTCCACCAGTAGCTGGGAGTATTGCACCCATTTTAGCAAAAATAAGTGCTAGAAAAACTGCACCGAAAGCAGTTATTATCCAGGCTACCAAGCCAATACTACCAAACTTAGCCAATGATGCAGGTAGCATATGCACACCAGAATCGACAATTGTGCCAGCAACGAACATTGTTAATAGAAAAACACCTATTTTAGTTTTCTTTTCTTTTTCACCTTTTTCCCTACATCATGTTCTCTTAAGTTTCGGGCAAAAATCTGAGATGCATGTAATACAAAGAAGGCAGCTATTACGCCGACAAATGCTCCTGCTATGATATCGCTTGGGAAGTGAAAATCGCAACCAAGTAAGCCTGCTATTACAGTAAGGCAGCAAAGAATAGATAGCCAGCGCAGGCGAGGATACATTACCCATAGTACTGTCATCACTGCAAATATAACAGCCGAATGGCCGGATGGAAATGAGTCATATGCAGATCCACTATGGAAAAAGTTGAAGCCATAGGCATCGTTTTTAATAAGTGACAGATTATTATGTGTAAAGGTCTCGGTCCAGTATCTGCCGAATATGATTTTTAAGAAGTTTTTTAATGATATAGCCACTAAAAGACTGGTTGCTGAAGCAAAAAGAAACTCTTCAAAGTAATGAAATCGTTTAGAAAAAAGCATAACGATTAAGTATAAGTAAACTAGTGGAACTATATATTCAAGCATGTTTGATAAGTACTGCATCCAGTAAAAGATATTATAGTATTCTGTTTTTCTGAAGCTATGAAAAAACATAGAAGCATCTCTGTCAACATAGAAATATAGTATGGTAATTAATAAAATACTTATTAAGCCATATATTACATGTCCTTTGTGGACAACAACTTTTTTATGTTTTTTATTATTTTTAAGTTTTTCTATTGTATCAAGTTTATTTTTTTCTTTAAGAAGCTTGTACTTTTGGGACGCCCTAAGCTCTTTGTCTTTGTTATTAGACATGTTTTGATTTCTCCTGTTAATATTAATTTTATTTTGTTTAATCTTATAACCTGTTTAGGCAAGAGGGAGTACATGCAAATATCTAAATAAGTTCTTAAAAATTATAGTAGGTTTTTTTTATATTGCAATAAGCTAATTATAAAAAGAAATTTTGCTGAGGATAAAATCGTCAAACTTCTTCCTGACTGCGTTTTCTTTCTTCGAGAGCACATTCTGCTTTGTCTATTTTTAGCGGTTGATAACTGTTTAATTTCTCCAGTAACTTTTCGGGGCTATTGTCTATTTGCATGAGATTTAAATATTCTTTTTTGATAAAACCTTCTGTTGAAACTGTTTTTAAAAAATCAAAAAGTTTATCATAGAAACCGTTAATATTCAGAAAACCGCAGGGTTTTAGATGCAGTCCCAGTTGTGCCCATGTTATTGCTTCGAAGATTTCTTCTATGGTGCCAAATCCGCCGGGCATTGCAATAAACCCATCAGACAAGCGTTCCATTAGAGCCTTTCTTTCATGCATGGAATTGACTATTCTAAGATCGCTGATTCCTTTATGGGCTACTTCTTTGTCTGCCAGATGGCGTGGTATAATGCCAATAACTTCTCCGCCGTTATTGTACACTGTATTAGCAATAGTGCCCATCAATCCAACATCGCCACCACCGTAAACCAAGCCTATATTCCTTGATACAAGAATATTGCCTAATTGTTCTGCCGTTTCATTATATATTTTCCCGTGACCGTAACTGGAACCGCAAAATACACAAATCCGTTTTATTTTCATAAATATTAATTCCTAATCGAGGTTTGTCACTTGAATATACCCATACCTGATGGATAATCATTTCTATATAGAAAATATACTAATTATAAAGTAAATAATCAAGGAACTGTATTTAATAGTGTTTTTGAGCGATTTTACAAATAAATAATTGAAGAGTTAATAATTCAGTCTATATTTTTTGATAAATTTCAATATAGGGAGTAGATATTATGTTATTTTTTGACCCGCTTTATTTGTTGTTTGCCGTGCCTGGACTGATACTGGCCATGGCTGCGTCTTTTTATACTAAATCAACATTTGCAAAATATTCAAAAATTGGTGCATCCAGTAGGTTAACAGGTGCGGGTGCGGCAAAGAGGATGCTTGATGCAGCCGGGATTTATGATGTTAAAATTGAATCGGTAGACGGTTTTCTAAGCGACCACTATGACCCAAGAGATAAAACACTTAGATTATCGTCTGATGTTTATTCTCAAGATAGTCTGTCCTCTATTGGGGTAGCGTGTCATGAGGCCGGTCATGCTATTCAGCATGCACGTGCATATGGGCCACTTGCATTAAGAACAACTTTAGTGCCAGCAACAAATATATGCAGTTCTCTGTCATATATAGTTATCATTGCCGGTTTTTTTCTTTCAAAGGAGCTGATACTGGTTGGAGCGATACTTTTCAGCGTAGCAGTTCTATTTTCTATTATAACTTTACCCGTAGAATGGGATGCTACCGCAAGAGCAAAAAAAATGATGGTTTCAGCTAGTATTGTGAGCCCTGACGAGGCTGCTATGGCTGGACAGGTGTTAAATGCAGCTTTTCTTACCTATGTGGCGGCTGCGGTGACTGCTATTCTTACTTTGCTGTATTATTTGTTAAGGTCAGGTGTTTTTGGCGGTGACGAATAAAATAAAATTTATGTAATAGCGCCTATATGAAAAATATTTACTATAAGCCATATTGTTTATTTAGATGGCGAAATGATACTGTCCGCATTGCATACTAACATTGTTTATTATATATTAACAGGAATTACTTTTTAACTTGTTAATAGACAAGAAACTCATACTTCATATAAATAATAAAACAAGTTTAACTAGTCTAATATCAACCCTGCATTTTCGATTACGTCCTATGAAACAAAAATGTTATCATAAACGGCATCGATCAGTCTGAGTGTAAATGGAATGAGCTTTGATAATATTATAAAGAAACTGAAGTCTCGCGTTGTCAGCCTAAACATATTGTTTATAACGGGTTTAAGCGTAATATTTTTATTGGCATCTATTTCTTTGGCAATAATTGCGTCTAACGGTATTGAAAGTTTGGGGGAATTTGCGGCACAGGTATATGAAAAATCCATTCGCGGGGGTGCCTCATTTCTTTTTCTTGAAGAAACCAGAAAAAAAGCTGAAGAATATTCCAATGCTTTTGATCAAGCGTCAGATAGGGCCAGCTTGCTTGCTGTACAGTTAAGTATAGCTTGGGATAATTTTCAATATTATAATTTTCCTGCTAATTTTCAGCTTGAGTACACAGATATTTCCCCCAAAAACCCTGACGCCGCAATTCGCGGTATATTGAAAAATAACTTAAAGTTTTGCTATTGGGGAGAGGGTGAAACGCTGCCTTTGGAACAGCAGCAGAAAATCTTTTATTTTTCTAATTATTTTCGTTTAATTAAATACATTCAACATAAAAACCGATATAACCTTGCGGGTTGGGTTACGTTTAAAAATGAAAAGTATTTTCTTTCATATTCAGATGTTACAAGAAAAATATATGCTAATTTGCCGGGAAGAAATAGTTTGAATAATTTTTTTACGTCTAGAATAAATATTCAAAAGAGTAACTGGACTGACGTATACAGGGATATAACAGGAAGACTTATTGTTACAACATATAAAGAAATAATTGATTCTCGTAACAGGACTGTTGGTTTGGCCGGTTTGGATATTTTTGTAGTTAATTTACTGAAAAACAGTTTGTTAGATGTAAAAGTGCAGGAAAAAAAACATTCTTCAATTAAAGGACTTGTTCCTTTTTCTTTTGTTGTAGATGGAAAAAACAGCAAACTAATTGATTTACCTAATAAATATTATGCTTCTTTTGGCCTTCCTGCACAGAATTTTAAAGACTATGATTATAGGCAGGAGCTAACTATAAAACTACAAGATTCGAAATACTCCTGTGTTAGAAATATAGCGAAAATGATTTTGAAAAAGAATGAAGGTTTTTCTACGATTATACTCGGTGAAGAAGAATATTTTGTTGCTTTTTCTAAAATTCCCTGTAATAACTGGGTTTTTGGTGTTGTTTATCCTGCTAAGCGACTTTTTATTTCAGATGAAGAAAGTCAAAACTGGATGATCAGACATACCAGGCAGTTTACAGTCAAACTTATATTGGCGGGCATACTTTTTTTATTGTTATTTGCGTTTCTTATAACAAGATTTTTTAATAAATATGTACTTGGCCCTATTGTTGAGCTTAGAAAATCTACTTTGAAATTGGGAAAGGGATACTTTGATACTAAACTTGAAGAAACCGGTGTCCCTGAAGTTAAAGGACTGACAAGGTCTTTCAACGAGATGAAAGACGAACTTAATAATTACATTAAAGAGCTCAAAAGCGAAATAATTGAACGGAAAAATATAGAGACTGAAATAGAAGTGGCTAAGGAAATACAACGCTCTCTTTTACCTAACGTTAGTTCAATTTTTCAAAGGGATAAAATTGATTTGTATGGAGAGTTTTCTTTAGGCAAAGTTATTGCGAAAAATTGTTATGATTTTTTTTATTTAAAGAAGAACAGGATTGCATTGCTGATTGCAGATGTTTTCGGAGAAGGAGAAATTTCAGCGGCTTTTTATATGGCTGTTTTAAAATCAAATATTCGCGATATCTGTTTGGATAAATCAGAAAACCCAGCAAAAGCACTGGGGCATATTAACAAGTTTTTATGTGAAGAGTATAAAGTAAGAATGTGTGTATCTCTTTTTCTTATATATTATGATTTGGACACAGGAACAATTCAATATGGGAATGCCGGCCATTATGCTGCTTTGCAAATAAAAAAGAACGGTGAATGTCAGAGACTTGGCTGTTTTGGAAATGCTGTATTGGGTTCTTTGTCTGCATCAGTATATGAATTTGAAGAAAAAACTTTGAAAGTAGGGGATGCTCTTTTTCTTTATACTGCTGGTGTTATTAACGCTACCTCAAAGAATGGAGATTATTATGGAGATGATCGTTTGATTTCGCTTTTATTGAAGAATAGAAAGCTTAGCTCGGAACAGTTTTGCCGATTTCTTTTTAAAGATATAAAATTATTTGAGAATGTTAACAATTCAGATGATACTACGATGCTGATGTTCAAAAGAAAAAGTTAAGAAAAAAGAGGTAGGTGCTTTCTTCTTCAATACGTTACACTGTGATAAACAGGGAACTGAGGCAAGATGTATTGAACGTAGCTTGAAGGGGGAGTTTTATAGGTTTGGGAACAGAATACACAATATTACAATAATTATTTAGATGGAAAGAGATTCTATGGACATTAAATTGATGATTTTTAGCTTTTGTGGAGGTTTGGCTATTTTCTTGTTTGGTATTGGATTTATGTCTGATGCCCTTAAGAATATTGGTAGTAATACTTTTCGCCAAATTTTAAAAACACTTACTAGAAATAGGTTCAGTGCTATAATTGTAGGTGCGGGTATTACCTGTTTGGTTCAGAGTAGCAGCGCGACCTCTGTTATGGTTGTCGGTTTTGTGAATGCCGGACTTTTAAAATTGACACAGGCTATTGCAGTAGTGCTTGGAGCCGATGTAGGAACAACTGTTACAGCCTGGCTTGTTTCTGTTATGGGAATGGGAAAGTTTTCAATTTCCGCTTTTGCGCTGCCTGTTATTGCTGTTGGTTTTTTTGTTAGCTTTGTAGGGAAGAAACGCGGAACAAAAACTGTAGGGCAATGTTTCCTTGGATTTGGTTTTCTTTTTTTGGGACTTGGTATCATGTCCGAAGGTATGGAACCCTTAAAGCAGAGTCTTTATGTTAAAGAACTTTTAGCCAAATTCGGTGCTGATCCTTTCCTTGGAATTCTGGCTGGGATGGTTGTCACTATGGTATTGCAGAGCAGTAGTGTTACGATTGCTATTGTACAGGTAATGGCATTAAATGGATTATTGGGGATCGGTCCGGCGCTTGGATTGATACTTGGTAGTTCTATCGGAACTACAATTACTGCGCAGCTGGCTGCTATTGGAGGAACAAAGAATGCAAAGTCGGTTGCTATGGGTAACAGTTTGTTTAAAATTATGGGTACTATTATATTTTTCCCTTTACTGATTACAGGAGGGTTTGAATGGCTTATTAGGTCAATGATTCCTGATAGTTTGGTTATGGTACAGATTGCTGCGGCAAATACTATATTTAACCTAGTTACAGTAGTAATATTTACTACGTTTTTATGGCCCTTTCTTATAAAATGTTCTAAACTATTGACGTTTGGCGGTGATGAAGAAATAGATCGCGAAGCTAAATATCTTGATCCACTTTTATTAAATGATCCTCCCATTGCTATGCAGCAGGTGGTTCTTGAATTAATACGTATGACAGAACTCGCGCAAAGTGCGGCACAAGATGCTAAAACTGCTTTCTTTTCTAAAAAAGGGAAAAAAATTAAGTCTGTTAAAGAAAAAGAGGAGGTTATTGATGAACTTCAGATGAGTATCACATCATATCTTATCAAGATTAGTTCCAGAGATTTAAGTACAAGAGAGTCTATGGCATACCCTGTACTGCTTCACTCCGTTAACGATGTTGAGAAAGTTGGAGATTATGCTGTAAATATAGTTAATTACGCAGAAGAAAAAAAGTCTAAAGAGTTGATCTTAGAATATAGACATATAGTTCTCCTGGATACAATGTTTTCCAAACTCGATGAAGTTTTTAACGGAGTAATCGCGTCACTTAAGGAAAGGGACAGTCATAGTGCTTATGATATTATTGAGATGGATAATAAGTTGGGAGACCTTAAAGCAAAATGCAGGAAAGGTTATATAAAACGATTAAATAAACAGAAAGCCAATCCTCAACTGGAAATGTTTATTATGGATACAGCTACAGCAATTAAAAAGATGAGTGATCATTTGACTAATATTGCCAATGCGGTTATTAATGATTTGCAATGGGGTAAAAAAGTTAGATTTAGGGATGATGTTTAAATTAAAAAAAATAAGAACTAGAGCATGCTTTTCAGGTATGATTGTTCTTCTTCTCAGTATTTCTCTGGTTTTAATGGTGATTTCGGCATTAATCTCTATAAGGATTGTGCATATTAATACTGTAGCAGACTTAGAAAGGAATATTGCAAAACATACGGTAGGTTTGTTTTTAAAAGATACACAGAGAAGAGCGGAAGAGTGTTCCAGTATTTTTAAAAAGGTATTTGGTCTCGTCACAGCTTTATCTGAGCAGGCTGCATTAAATATTAAATCTATAAATAACTATGATTTTAATAAAAATAAAATCTTGTCGTATTGTAAAAAGTTTAATCTTGATGATAAAAATGGGCCGTTAATTAATTCTACAGTTCCTGACGCGATAACTGTTTATACTGGAAAAGAAAAAAAAATACCCGAAAAATTACAGAAGAAATTATACTCATTTTCATTGTTAAATCCTCTTTTAAAACAGGCTTGTTTGGCTAATTCGAATTTTTTCAGTTCATGGATATGGTTTTGTGATGATAATATTATCACAATTTATTCTAAAAATGACGGTTACAGAAATATTTTGTCTACAGACAAAGGATACAAGGATTTTATTAATCAAATAGAGTCTATTTCAGACAATGACAATTTAGATAAGATTAAGCTGACAAATAATCATATAAATATTGCTGGAGAGTCTGTCCTTACAGCAATTTTGGGGCATTATAATGACAGAGGCAAGCTTCTTTTTGTGACTGGTATTGATTTGCAATTGGATAAGCAAATAAACGATATAATTAATAATAAAGTGCCTATCTTTGTATATGATGAACAAAAAAGCCTGGATAAAGTTAGTACTTTTGCTTTTATTATCAACCCTGAAAATAAGCAGTTAATTCTATCAAAATCAAACTTGTCTATTCCTCTATCATCAAAAGCAGGTAGTTTTATTTGTGAAAAACTGAAAGGAAAACATGATTTTTTTACCTTTTTTCTAGATAATAAAAAATATCTTTTGACATTTAGCAAAATCTCAGTATGTGATTGGTATTTGGGAACGGCTGTATTGGAAAAAAACTTTTTGTCTAATGTGCAAAAGTCTGGAAACAGAGTAAGCATGAAATTTATTGGATTTGAAATTATTCTTTTTTTGAATTTTGTCATTTTTCTTATTATATCAATCTTTATTCTGATAGTTTTTTTTGAAAAATACATAATAAAGCCAATTTCAAAACTTAGGGATGATGTTTCTAGAATGGGGCATGGGGATTTCGATTTAACTATCAGAAATAAAGGAGTCAGTGAAATTAAGGATCTGGCCGAATCATTTAGTATACTCGGTCATAAAGTAGAGGAAAATATAACAACGCTTAACCTTGAAGTGTCAAAACGTAATCAAAGAGAAAAAGAAATGAGGATTGCCAAACGCATACAGCAGTCTGTATTACCTCGTGTAACGTCGACGTTTCATGATAATAAAATAAACCTGTATGCTAGGTTACACCCGGCTAATAATGTTGCCGGTGATTTTTATGATTTCTTTTTTCTAAGCAAAAAGAGACTTGTTTTACTTATTGCGGATGTTTCAGGGAAGGGCGTATCTGCCGCATTTTACATGACTATTGCTAAAAATACTATTAGGAATGCTTGTATTAATGAACCTGAAGATCCTGCTAAAGCACTGCGTTTGTCAAATGAATTACTTTGTGAGTATAATTTAAAAATGTTTGTATCCGTCTTTCTAATTTATTATGATATGGATACAGGATTGTTTCATTACGGAAATGCTGGACATAACGAACCTGCTATTTTAAAAAGTGATGGAGAAAATAAGTTCTTTGGTCTTCAACATGACATTGTTTTAGGCATTTTTCCTGATTTGAAATTTCATACAGGCAAAGGACATTTTGATATTGGTGATACAGTTGTGCTTTATACGGATGGTATAACAGAAGCCAATGCTTTAAATGAAAACTGTTTTGGTGAGGAGCGCCTGATTAATTATTTGGCACAAAAAAGAAATTTATCTGCAGAAAATTTATGTAGAAGTCTAATAGCGCATGTTCATTCATTTGAAAAGGGCAATCAGTATGATGATATGACGGTATTAACCTTCAAAAGGAAAAGCTAGCATCTAAGATTGACTGGCCTTTATTTTAGTCAGTACTCCCATGAGAAAGAATCCGTCAAACCTTCTCATGGGGAGGAATTTCCGACTATATTAAATTTAAAGAATTATTTTTATTGATTTGGGGTAAGTATTAATGAAATTATCCGAGTACTTAAAAAAAATATCAGAAAATATTATTTCAATGTCAAATTTTAAAGATATTGATGTCGATTTTATTACGAATGACTCCAGAAAAATAGTTTGTAATACACTATTTGTGGCGATTAAAGGAGCAAGCCTGAATGGTCATGATTATATAGATGATGCGGTCTCCTCCGGCGCCTGTATTGTGGTATATCAGGATAAGCCGGATATTTTTCTTGAGAGAATTGTATATATTGAGGTGAATAATGCGTATTTAGTTTATGCTCTTTTGGCTGAGGGTTATTTTCGGTTTCCTGCAAATGAAATGAAGATAATAGGGATTACCGGGACGAATGGTAAGACGACCTGTGCTTTTTTAATAAATCATATATTGAATTATGCTGGAATTAAAACAGGCCTGATAAGTACAGTTCAGTATTTCTATGGAAGGAATGTTATGCCTGCTTTGAGGACAACCCCTGAAGCATTTGAATTACAAGGACTGTTTGCGGAAATGAACAGTAGCGGTTGCAAATATGTTGTAATGGAAGTGTCTAGTCATTCTCTTACTCAGTATAGGTTGGGCAGTACTAAATTAGCAGCGGCTCTTTTTACTAATCTTTCCGGAGACCATTTGGATTATCATGGAAATATGGAGAATTATTATCTAGCTAAAAAAAGACTCTTTGAAATGCATTCATCTGAGGATGAAGCAGAAACTCTGAAAATTATAAATGTTGATGATTTTTTCGGAGACAGATTGAAATCCGAGTTAGCTGGGGAAAAGGTGATTTCTTATGGTGGTGATGATAAAAGTGATTTTAGCTTTTTGGGTGATGATACCGGAACTATTGTTGGATTGTTAGCAAAAAGCATAAAATATGTTATTGAAACCTCATTAATCGGTAGCTTTAATGCATATAATATTACAGGGGCAGTTGCTCTTTGTATAGAACTCGGGATTTCCGTAGATACAGTTATTGAAGCTTTAAAGACCTTTTCTTCCGTTCCTGGCAGGTTAGAGATTTTGTATGCCTCAAATAATGTACGCTGTTATGTAGACTACGCACATACTGATGATGCATTGAAACGTGCTTTGACTGCCTTGCGAGGATTAAATCCTTCTAAATTGATTATAGTTTTTGGCTGTGGTGGAGATAGAGATAGGACAAAACGTCCAAGAATGGGGAAGGTTGCTTCTGAATTAGCAGATGTTGTTGTTGTTACAGATGATAACCCAAGAACTGAAGATTCATCTGCCATTATCAATGATATTCTTACAGGTATTAGTTCTGAAAAACAATTTAAAGTTATATCTGATCGTAAAAAGGCTATAGCTTATGCTGTTAGTATTGCTCGTGAAGATGATATAGTCTTAATTGCTGGTAAGGGCCATGAAGATTATCAGGAAATAGGAACGAAAAGATATTCTTTTGATGATAGAGAAGTGATTAAGAGCTTGAGTATTTAACTTTGAACAAGGCTGCATTAACAAGATTTACCTTGATTTTTCGCAAAAAAGTATCATATTTAATCCTATTCTAACCATGACAACAATGGAGTTTATTTTTTTTATGAAAACGGGTGAAGCTGAGATAATTCTTAATAAAAGTTTAAAAGCAGATTATTATAAAATTGTTTTTAACGCACCGCACGTAGCGGGTTTGGTTTTGCCTGGACAGTTTGTTCATGTTCAGATAACAGGATTGCGTGATAGAATATTACGTAGGCCTTTTAGCGTTTGTGATGTGAATGCGGATGGATCACTAACGATTATTTATAAAGTTGTAGGAGAGGGTACTCAAGTTTTATCTGAGCTTAAAACTGGTGCTGTCTGCGACATACTTGGACCTTTGGGAAATCCTTATTCTTTACCTATGGATGATGAATTTCCGGTGATTATTGCAGGTGGGTATGGTTCGGCCGCTACATATATTCTTGCTAAACAGGCTAAGCGAAAAGGAGTACTGCTCCTAGGTGCTAAAACAGAAAAAGATTTGATTCTAGCAGATGATTATAAAGAGCTTGGTTTTGAAGTAAAAATTACGACTGAGGACGGTTCGTTTGGATCCAAAGGACTTGTTACTTCTTTGTTGAAAGAGTATCTTGAAACAGATAAAAACGGCAGATTGAAATTCTATGGATGTGGTCCTAATCCAATGATGATTGCAGTGGCTAAAATGGCATCACAATATGGGCAAAAAGCTGAGTTAAGCCTGGATCATGCTATGTGCTGTGGTGTTGGTGCATGCTATGCCTGTGTTGTTAAGGTAAAAGATGCGAACAGTCCTAACAATTGGAAATATGCCAGAACATGTAGAGAAGGGCCGGTCTTTTCTTCAGATTTGATTTATTGTGAATAATATGTTTTATTTATATTATTAAAATTTAGTAATTAATCTAGATAAGACATAGAAATTTTATCTATCAGAACTAATGACTAAAAAGTTTTTTTGAATAAAAATAACAAGTTTAACTTGTCTTGTTGAAGGGGGATGTTTATGAAATGGAAAAAAATGTTTGGTTCTTCCGGCACAGAGAAAAATCGCTATAAAAACGTATTTCCAGATACTTGTCCTGAATGCGGAGAAAAATATTGTGATACGGATGATTTTTTCAGTAAGACAGATGATATAGCCTCTGCTGTATTAGAAACTGCTTCAGATAAACCGGTGCAGGTAAAAATAAATCGTCATTGTAAATCATGTGAACATATTTTTACGCTTATTATTGATGAACGTCGGGACCTTTCTAAGCATGGCATCTATATCAGGGACAAATTTGGAGAAATGCTTGAAATGCTGATATCTGAAGGCATGGATAGAGAAGCTGCTCGAAAAGAGATGTTGAAATTGTTTGCTGAACAGGAGCATGAATATCCTAAAAAGAGAAGATAAGTTTAATCTTATATTGAGATTGACTTTAATAATGAGGTTTTTATATGGCAGATTTAACAACTAATCTAGGGAAACTGATTATAAAAAATCCCGTTATGACGGCTTCCGGGACCTTTGGCTATGGATACGAATATTCTGATTTCTATTCTTTAGATAAATTAGGCGCAGTTGTTGTTAAAGGGATTTCTCCTGAACCTGTACATGGTAATCCGATGCCCAGGCATCATGAACTTCATAGTGGTTTACTTAATGCGATTGGGTTGCAGAATCCCGGTGTTGAAAAGTTTTTAAGTGATCCCGAATATCTACCTTTTCTTAGAAAATCCAATGCCGTGACCATTGTCAACATCTGGGGGAAAAGTATCCCTGAATACAGGCTTGTTGCAGAATTGCTGGATGGTGTGGATGGAATAGATGCTTTGGAAATAAATATATCCTGCCCGAATATAAAAGAAGGTGGTATTGCCTTTGGCACAGATCTTAAACTGGCAGGAAAAGTAGTTTCCGAGGTAAGAAAAGCCACAAAACTTCCGCTTATTACCAAATTGAGTCCGAATGTAACACGAATTACAGATTTTGCTAAAGCTGTAGTTGATGCCGGATCAGACATGGTTTCTTTGATAAATACTCTTACCGGAATGGCTATTGATATTGAAACAAGAAAGCCGATTCTTGCCAATGTCATTGGAGGAGTAAGCGGTCCAGCAATAAAACCTGTTGCATTAAAACTTGTATATGATGTAGCTAGTTCGGTTGATGTGCCTGTAATAGGCATGGGGGGTATTTCTACCGGAGCAGATGCTGTTGAATTTTTACTGGCAGGAGCAAGCGCAGTTGCTGTTGGCACTGCCATTTTTGCTGATCCTTTTGCTCCCTTAAAAGTTATATCTGAAATTAACGACTACCTTGATAAAAACGGTTATTCCTCTGTAAGCGAAATAGTTGGTAAAATTGAAGTATAAGACTCTAGGCGCTTAGCAATTATTCCCCTCCGAGGAGGGGATAGTATTAAGTTGGCTAAAACTTATTTTTTATAAAATTTGGCTATTCTGTCCGATAGTGCTTTGTCAGGATTCTTTACCATTTTAGCAGTAACCGTCAATGTTTTATTCTTTAGCTCGTCTGCTATTAAGTTGAGTCCCAGGTGGTAATCTTTAAATTTATCTGTGCATAAATCTGCAATAGATTTACCTGTTTCTGAAGACTCTTTTATTATAGCGTTTGCTGCAGCTTTATTGAAGGTAAACGTAAAATCGTGCTCTTCTTTGTAGCTTTTTACAAAGCATTCAAGTTCCTGATGTAAATGCATATCACATTCTTCTTCAGATTCACTAAGAATTTGACTTAATACTTTATCAGGGGTTTCCACTGTTTCTGCATTTACAGTAAAAGATGAAACTTCTACTGAAGGAAGTTCAAATTTAAAGTTACGGAAGATACGCTCCATTATTGTCATCAGACCACGGGCACCTGTATGCTGCTTATAAGCTTTTTCAGCTATGCATGAGATTGCATCTCTAGTAATTTCAAAGTCTATGTCATAGCCGTTAAAATCATGGACATATTGTTTCAATATACTGCCTTCTGAATCAGTAAGTACCTGTTCGAGATCGCGCGCAAGAAGTTCTTCGCATGTTACGCGGATAGGTAGGCGACCTATAAATTCAGGTTCAAAACCAAATTTTATAAAATCAGCAGTAGTACTGTTTTTTAGATATTCAGATTTTGAAACGCTCTTTGTCCCTTCGTGACCAAAGCCTATTTGTGTGCCGGCAATACGTTTTTTTACCATTTCGGAGAGCTGACCGAAAGATCCACTTACAATAAACAGAATATTTCGTGTATTAATAGTACGTTTTTTCTTTTTACCTCCTCCATGCATTGCATCCATCATAGATTCCATCTGACCAAGCATATCGGTTTGACTTTGGAGATTGACGGCAGAGTCTTCCATCAGTTTAAGTAGATTAATTTGTACTCCACGGCCTGAAACATCACGGCTTCCGTCAGTAGTACTGCAGGCTATTTTATCAATTTCATCAATATAGATGATTCCGTACTGGGCAAGTTCTGTGTTGCCGTTAGCCAACTTTACTAAATCACGGACAAGGTCTTCGACATCGTGGCCGACATATCCTGTAGCAGAATATTTTGTAGCATCAGCTTTTACAAAAGGAACACCTATAAGGTTTGCAAGGCATTTGACTAAGTATGTTTTTCCAACACCTGTCGGGCCAAGAAGCAGTACGTTCTGTTTTGTGTATTCCCAAGTATTGTCGCTATCTTTTTTCATACAGTTTCTGATGTGATTATAATGGTCACAAACGGCAACTGAAAGCACTTTTTTAGCTTCTTTCTGTTTAACAACAAAGCGATCAAGATATTTTTTAACTTCTCTTGGTTTAAGGTTAAAGTTTTTTAAAATATCAAGAATTTTGTTTGTATCTTCTTCAGGATTTTCCTTTTCCTTTTCCTTTTCCTTTTTTTGCTCTTCTTTTTGCTGTTGCATAGGCATGACAAATGAATTTGGACCTATATTTTTCAGTGCTTTCTGCAATTGTTTTTGCATTTCTTCAAGTGAAAAATCATTATCCTTTTTTTTGTCTTCATTATCTTTGTTGGTTTTATCATTATCGTTATTTAAATTATCCATAATACTTATCCTTAATTTATATGTTTTTTTAAAACATATTATTTTTTAAAAACAGTAAGATATATACAATTACGTTTTTTACCAATTTTTTTGTTGTAAAATCGAATATTGCGCCTGATTTTTTTGTGTTTATTCCTATATTATATTCATTGCTTGGTAATTTGATGATATGCCTCAGGTTTATCCTATTTTCTGCAGGCTTTTAACATTCAGGATGTATAGATTATGGTGTTTGATTTTAAAAATATTGGCAAGCTTATTTTAGTTTCGCTTTTACTGTTTTTAACCGGATGTTTTTCCAATCGGAAGAACGTTACAGTTGAAATCAGTGGTCGGTTCTGGAACGATACAGTTTATGTGGATATTGCAGGTGTAACTGATAAAATGTACAGGGAGTATAAGGCGCATTCTAAGGAAAAATATTGGGTTATAGACAGTGAGTTAAGAAATAATTTACATAGTAAGGGGTTTGTATTTGATTTTAACTACCCGACAAAACAAAAATTATCAAAAGATGATACTATATGGAAATATTGGAAAAGCGATGACTACTTAATAGTGTTAGCTGAGATGCCAGAAGCGTATAAAGGTGTTCCCTGGAAAATTATAGTGCCATTGGAAAATTATTCCTGGTTTAATTATTGGGATAGCAAAGATATATTCATATATATATCAGATAAAGGTGTGATACGCCTTGATAAAGACATAGTTTATGGCAGGAGACGTCGAATATTACAGAAGGATATGGAAAAGATCACTATAGATTAAAACATCTTATATTGTGCATTGTGCCGGTCTTGTAGATAAAGTAAGAACAATAGGTGTCTCTAATTTTGTTCGAGCCAGCATTTTTCTGCCGTAACTTTCTCCCAGCGTTTACGAATTTGTTCAAGGCAGATCATCGTAGCTACATATTTCTGTTGTGTCTCAGGATATGGAGCAAGTAGTTTTAATTCCTGAAGCTTCTTAATATATATTTTTAAATTTGTCAGTAGTTCTGCAGGTGTTTCACAGTTTGCTGGGCTTGGTACAACTACAATGCCGGCAAAAAGGCGATCTATTGATATATTTCTATACCGAAATGGTATTTTTTCATGTCTCCAAACCAGTAAAGGCCATGGTAGTTTAGAGTGTAAAGCATGTGCGTTTTCTTGATCTATTTTTTGTGGTATAAAATGCAGTTCCTGCAGTTCCGGAACCTGTTCCAGTACTTTAGGTGTTAGCAGTATTCCGATCCAGCTTTGCTCTTTCTCGTATTCAACCGCGTCTACTATTGGAGCTCCTGAGAACATTAGGTGTCCATCTTTGCTGTCAAAACGCCAATATTTACCAGCCGAAATTGCGCCGCGAACCGGGATTTGGATCTCGGTCAGTAAGCGAAATGAAATAGTAGAAACAGCGGATAGAAGATTTTTTAAATGTGAAAGTTTGAGCCCACTTGAATAGATAACTACACTGTCTGACGTTATTTCAAATTCAAGGTTACTTCCCGGGAAACTTACAGCAGTACGTATTATTTCGATATATGATCCAAAGCGCTCATGAAAGGTATCGTTAGCTACTATTTTTGAAAAACCAAGAATATCCAGAAAAGCAACATAGCCTTCTATACGCATCTTCATGATGAAATCCTTTTTTGTTTAAAAATTACTCTCTTTCGTTACTTATATTATTTTACCATAGTATACTTTTGTATCATACTCAAATGTTACTTTTTTATTTACGACAAACTTGTTGTATACAGCTTTGAGTCCAGCCATGAGAGGTTTATGTTCCGGCTGGTCGGGGGCAGGGCTGTATGAGGAAGAAAGTAGCCTACCTTTTAATCCATCAAAATCAAAACTCTGTTGGTTGGCAATATTGCACAATTGAAAGCCGGATGGACCAAAAAATTGACCTATGGTTTTATTATTGATATTTCTATGATTTACTTTGCGATATTCGGGCGCGTAGTCGTGTAGAAGTTTGTCATAGGAACGTAGAAACAGAGAGTCTGTTTTTCTTTCATTCCATATTAATGCTACCCATCCATCATTTTTCAGTATACGGATAAATTCTCGTTTTGCATCATCCACTTTAAACCAGTGAAATGCCTGACCTACAGTGATAAGGTCAATGGATTTATCTTTTAAGTTAGTACATTCAGCGGAACCGTTAATGCTATGATAGCGGGCATTGGAACCAAAGTCATTATCAGCAGCTTGCCGCATTTCATTATTTGGTTCTATAGCATAGACATGGCATCCGCATGTTAATAACAGGCCAGTTAGAATTCCGGTGCCGCAACCAATGTCTGTAACTATTGAATTTGCATTGAGTTCGCATTTTTCCTTAAGTGATGTAAGTGCTTCTACAGGATAGGAAGGGCGGTACTTTACATAATTTTCGACACGATCACTAAACCTTTCAGTTGGTTCTTTCATTCTGCAATAAACTTAACATTGATTTTTCTTTGATTGCGGGGACCGTCAAATTCGCAGAAATAAACGCTCTGCCATGTACCAAGAACTAGTTTGTTTTTTTCTATATGAACTGTAAGAGCAGGGCCGAAAAAAGTTGATTTTAAATGAGCGGCGGTATTTCCTTCCATATGTCTGTATTTTTTATCGTCCCAAGGAATGAGTTCTCCAATAAATCTTATCATGTCATTGACAACATCCGGATCGGCATTTTCATTGATTGTCAGTCCGGCAGTGGTATGCATGCAGAAAAGATGGCAGACCCCTGAAACAAAATTATCCGGAATTAACTTTTCAATTTCACGTGTTATGTCTATCATTTCAGTATGAGATTTGGAGTTGATCGTAATTGTTGACATTTTTTCTCCTTTTTTGGTAATTTATGGTCAAGATAAATCTTGTTTTTGTATTTTTCTGCTGCGTTGCTTGAACCTTATTAACTATGAATATGTTAAAAATCAAAATTCTATATATTTAAAATAGTATGTTTAAATTTGGCTTGATTTACATAGAGCGCTTATGATACAATTTATACAGTGTGGTTTTCGGGCTGTACAGCATGCTCTGCCGTGGGTAATTAATAGCAGAGAAAAATTATCCAATAGTTTTAACGGCATAATTTTTCTTATGGCAAATTCTATTTTTACCGGGTCCAGTGTATTAACAAGACCTATTCTATTTAGTAGCCTAATTACATGAGTATCCACGGCAAATCCCGGTTTGTTAAAAGCCTGTGCCACTATTACATTGGCGGTTTTGCGTCCTATGCCGGGCAGGGTTGTAAGTGTTTCAATATCTTCCGGTAGTTTACCTTTATATTTTTCATTGATTATTATACTGGTCTTCAGTATATTTTTTGCTTTGTTATGATAAAAGCCAGTTGATCTAATAATTGATTCCAATTCAATAAGCGAAATAATAGAAAGAAGCTCAGATGTAGGATATTTGTCGAACAGCACTGGTGTAACTTTATTAACCTGTTTGTCCGTGCACTGGGCTGAAAGCATAACGGCAACCATTAACTGGAACGGGGTTTTATGATCCAGCGGACAGTCTATAATGCCATATTCTTCAAAAAGAATATCATAAATTTTTCTGCATTTGGTTTTCATTGTTCAACGTCAATCTGATTTCTGTTTAGGATTACAAGAATTGCTCCGAAAATGGTAATAACAGTACCTATTAATGTAATGTAAGAAGGTGTAGTATTCCATAACAACCAGTCTAAACATCCTCCGGCCAATACGGAAACATATACCAAAGGGGAAACTATTCTTACAGAGGCATGTTGAAGTGCCTTAGTTATAAAATACTGATATCCATAGCCGAATACACCTACACCTAATAAGCACATTGTATGAAACATTGTTAAAGGTTTCCAGTTTATTATTACGTACGGTAGTGGTATTAAACTACCGAATAGGAAAAAGTAAAAAAGGAGATTGAGCATTTGTGTTTTATCTCTACTTAGCATAATTTTTAAAAAAACGTATGCTATCCCTGCGCATATACCTGAAAAAAGCGCAACTATTGAGTAAGGTTGAAAAATATCAGTTCCTGGCTGTAAAATAATAATAATACCAATAAAACTGACAATAATACCTCCCATAACTTTTATGTTTGTTTTCTGACCTGTAAGAAAAAATATAATAATGGGAACAAATATAGGGTAAGCGCTTTCGAGCAGAATCGCATTAACAAGGTTTATGTGCTGAATGGCAATAAAATAAAGGAGCATTGCCGTTATTCCTGATAATATTCTTAATGTAAGATGATAAGGATATTTTATTTTAAAAGAAAATGTTTTGCTCCTGAATATAAATGGGAGCAGTATTATAAAGCTGATGGCAAACCTGAAAAAAAGGATTGTTATACTGCTTAAATCTGTACCGATGAACTTAACAAAAACCCCCATTGCGGCTATTGAAAACGCACCAATTATTGCAAAATATATACCTTTTACTGTGTCTGTCATGAATATTTGTTGATTTGTTGATTTGTTGCCCGATGCCCGATAATGTGCACTGGTTACTGAAATGGGCAACCACAAGGGATTGCCCCTACAACCGATTGTACGGGCGTAAAATCTTACGCCCCTACCGTATTAATTTCTCTTTCATATGCGAGTTGAACTAATGTTCCGCATAGTTGTATATAGGGAATGTCGGCAGAAGCTGCGGCTTTTGGTAATAGACTGCTGCATGTAAAGCCGGGAATGCTATTCATCTCTATAAAATACGCTAAATTGTTTTTGTTTGATACAATCAGATCTACCCTTAGCATATCTCTAGCATTTACTCCGTTATATGCTTTAAGAGCTGTCCGTTTTATTTCCTCCTGAAATTCAACAGAAAATATAGAAGAGTCAGGAGGTGTAATATATTTTGTTTCACCTGATTCATGTATATATTTAGCATCATAATCATAAAATTCGCCTGGGTAACAGATTTGTACAATCGGCAAAGCAAGCCCATTCAAAATACCGACAGTCAGTTCAGGACCTTGTATGTATTCTTCAACTAAAATTAATCCAGTGGAGTCAATAGAAGCTCTTTCAAGTGCAGACTTCCATTCAGTCATTTTTTTAACTATTGATATTCCGAATGTAGAACCTTCCGTTGGTGGTTTAACTACAACAGGAAGAGATAAGTTTTTTGGGAAAGTTGTTTCACCATGCTTTAGTACTGCATGGTCAGGTGTTAGAATGTTATTTTTCTTAAAAACTTCTTTTGTTTTAATTTTATCTATTATTATTTCAGAAACTTTACTATTGCAGCCGATATAGGGGATGTTGACTTTTTCCAGTTCTTTTTGTATTTGACCGTTTTCACCAAATCCACCATGGAGAACAGGGAATATGACATCAGCCTTTTTAATTTTTTCAGTAATTATGGGTTCCTGAAGATCTATGTCCGTTACATTGTATCCAGCT
This sequence comes from uncultured Victivallales bacterium, assembly GCA_964625675.1. Lineage (GTDB taxonomy): Bacteria > Verrucomicrobiota > Lentisphaeria > Victivallales > GWF2-38-69. Next base: position 27,202 of record CAZVCD010000005.1, read on the forward strand.
TCTTTAAGGGCGGAACAAACACCTTCTGCTGATTCAAGGGAAACAGCTCTTTCATGGGAATTGCCTCCCTTTAGAACGGTGACGTTAAGTTTTTCAGGATTGGAGGTTAGAGCTGAATGACTGCTGCTGTCTGCAAAACAAACTTCAGGTTCTAAGTAAATTCCTGTTTTCTCTAATACTTGTTTTTTTACTTTAACAGCTAATTCCAAAAATTCTTTTTCAGAAGCATTTGATTTATTTACAATAAAGTTTGCGTGTTTTGGGCTGACTTCAACGTTTCCTATTGATAGGCCTTTGCACTCGGCTATGTCGATAAGCTTTCCTGCTCCGTGCCCAGAAGAAGGGTTACGAAAAACACAGCCTGCATTACGGTAAGCGGGATAGATGCCTTTTCGTGCGAACATACATTCTTGTATTGATGCTATGGCCGCAGATGATTTTACTTTATCCATCCTAAATATTACAGCAGTTACTATTATATTTTCAGGTAAAGTAGAATGTCTATAGCTCCATTCTATTTCATTTGCTGGCGCACACCAGGGATTACCCTGTAAGTCAAAACCACAAATCTCTTCAATAACATTGCTTATGGTAACGTCAAGTCTGCCTGCATTTGTTCTAAGAGAACCACCTATTGTTCCCGGAATACCGGCCAATTGAGCTATGCCCCCAAGATTTTTATGCGCACAGGCTGTTATAAAATCATATAATCCTACACCGGCGCCCGCTGTAGCATGAACATGACTTATTTTAACTTTGGCAAAATCATTCTGCCAAAGTCGTAAAATAATTCCATTAAATTTTTTATCTGTTCCAATAATATTGCTACCAGCACCGATTGGTAAAATTTTAATACCTTCATTATAACAGAACTTTAAGAAATTGGATAATGATAAGTCATCTATAGGTTCTATCACAAGTGGAACTGTGCTACCTACGCCTAAAGTAGTTAACTGTGACCATGGAACGTCAAATTTCATGGTTAATTCGGAAAAATAGCGGTATATTTGTTCGATCGTTTTTTGTGTTATTTCAGGCATAGTTATTTTTCCCTACAAGTTTGACTTCTTATGGAACTGCAAAAAAATGATTTGTTTTTTTCTTTATAGTTGTCTTTATCGTTATCGTTATCTTTATCGTTATCTTTATCGTTATCGTTGTTTTTATCGATCACGACAAAGATTTACGATCACGATCATTACAAAGATTTACGATCACGACAAAGATTCATTCTCTCAATTATTTAGAACTATTTATAAACTTCTGCTGGATCAAAGACAAGTTCACCCACTACTTCTAGTTCACTTTTTTCAGCATTTACTTTTCTAAAAAAGCAAGAGCGATAACCTAAGTGGCATGCTGCGTCACCAATTTGATCTATTTTGAAGACGACTGTATCTTCATCACAATCTACAAAAATTTCTTTTATTTTCTGAACATTGCCTGAAGACTCACCTTTTTTCCAGAGTTTTTGTCGTGAACGGGACCAGTATGTGGCATTTCCTGTTTCCAATGAATACTTCCATGAGTCTTCATTTATGTAGGCAAGCATTAATACTTCTCCGGTTTTCCAATCCTGGGCTATTGCCGGAATCAGTCCATCTTCACTCTTTGAAAAATCTAATTTTATCATAGTTTTAATTGCTTTCATTGTTATTATTAATATAACCTTAGGACAATGCGTTAGTAGACAAAAATATCATGTTTATCCTTAAAAGAAAATAATAAAACAAGTTTAACTTGTTGAATTGATTGATTATATGTTTTAATTTAAAGTGCTATCTGAAATGAGTTTTTATATAAACTCTGTTAATAAAATAACCAATATCATTTAAAAATCGAGATTCATCCTGATTATTTTGAATTAAATTACATAGGGTGAGTATATAATTAAGGAGTAAATCTATGGGTGGGTTGTTCTTGTTTACCTTAACCGTCATTGTAGTTATCGTGATTGTTAGGATTGGTGCTATTGCTTTTGAATTAACAGGAATGTCATGGGAGCAGGCAAAATTTCAGGCTTTATCATGTTTTACTCTGACTGGTTTTACTACGCGTGAAGCATCGCTGGTGACAAGGCATCCTCAAAGGAAAAAAATAGCGGCTTCAATGATGATCTTAGGATATGCCGGTTCTATTTCTCTTATTGCAACATTTGTTAATTTCTTAGGTCCAATTTTTGAACTGCGCCAAAAATACTACCATATTCCTTTCACTGCTATCTGGATTCCTGATTTTCTATATCAAACGGGCAAACTGGCTGTACTAGTACTTTTTTTCTTCTTGCTTTTTAGATTTTTTTCTAAAAGCAAGTTTTGGGAAAGCATCTCAATGCGAATTAGGGAGCGGATTCGTAAAGCGAATTTAATTAAGAATGTTACTTTTGAAGACATGGCTATTGGTGATAAAGGTTTTGGCATTATAAGGATAGCTGTTAATGAGACAGATGAATTTGTAGGGAAAACTATAGTTGAAAGCGGCTTTAAAAAAACTACCGGCGCACAGATTCTTACTATTGAGAGAGGCGCGAAAGTTATACCAAACCCAGAAGCAAATGAAATGATTCTTTCCGGTGACGTTATTTACTGCTTTGGATTTCGTAAGGATTTTAAATGAGTTTCGCAATCAAAAACGGTTGCATAAATAATGTGATAATAATACCCTTAATAAAAAAAGCCGTATATGGCAATCCACATACGGCTTTTAAAAAGACCTTCAGTATATTAGAATAATCCTACAATATTACCTTTTTTATCTATATCTACTTTCATATAGCTTGGGTTTGAACCCAATCCAGGCATAGTGCTGATTGAACCAGCTAGAATGTAAACAAAGCCTGCACCTGCTGAAAGGAATGCTTCTCTGACAGGGATTATAAATCCTTTAGGAGCACCTTTTATTTTAGGATCATGTGAAAGTGATAAGTGTGTTTTGGCCATGCATATCGGCAGGTTTCCATAATTTTTCTGGAAAGATTCCAACTGTTCTTTTGCAAGATCTGATAACTCAATATCAGCTGCACCATAGACTTCCTGTGAAACTTTTCTGATTTTTTCTACCAGTGGCAGTTTGTCTTCGTAGATCATCCTGAAGTCTGATTCAGTGTCGCAGGCTTCTACAATTGCCTGTGCCAGCTCTTTTCCACCTTCACCACCATCAGGGTGCACTGTGCTTACAGCCACTCTGTATGCACCAAATTCCGCTGCTTTTTTCTTGAGATATTCAATCTCTTCAGGGGCATCTGTTGCAAATTGATTGATTGCAACTACAGCAGGAATACCATACTTGTTAACATGCTCAATATGTGCTCTTAGGTTTTCGATACCAAGTTCGAGAGATTCAAGATCTTTTGAAACAAGTTTTTCATCCAGAGGTTTGCCTGGGACTATGTTAAATCTCCCTGAATGACTCTTAAGGGCACGTACTGTGCACACAATAACAGCTGCGCTTGGTTTGTTTCCGGAATATCTAGTTTTAATATTACTGAATTTTTCAAATCCCATGTCTGATCCGAACCCGGCTTCTGTTAAGACATAGTCTGCAAGTTTCAGGGCAATTCTGTCTGCAATTATTGAAGAGTTACCATGTGCTATGTTAGCAAAAGGACCGGCATGTACGAAACAAGGTGTTTTTTCCAGTGTCTGCATTAATGTCGGTTTTATTGCATCTTTCATTATGACTGTCATTGCGCCGGCAACTTTAAGATCTTCGGCGGTAATTGGCTGTCCATCTTCATTTAGAGCCATTACAACTTTACCGAAGCGTTCACGCATATCCTGTAGATTTTCTGCTAATGCTAGAATCGCCATTAATTCTGATGCTACAGTAATATCAAATGCTGTTCTACGCGGAACACCGTTCTGGTTGCTTTTTGTACCCGGAGATTGGAGTCCTATTTCAATACCTCTAAGTGCGCGGTCGTTTTGATCAACAACGCGTTTCCATGAAATTTTATCTTTATCTATTCTAAGTGCTTTTAAACCTGAGCGTTTTTCAAACTCATCATAGCCTTTACGTGCTTCGTGAAATAGGCGTGTATCTAGGGCGGCTGCTCCAAGGTTATGTGCTGCAGAAATAGCGTGAATATCACCAGTAAGATTCAAATTGAAATCTTCCATTGGTACGACTTGAGAGTAGCCACCGCCAGCCGCACCGCCTTTTATACCGAAAACAGGGCCCATGCTGGGCTGACGAATGCAAGTAAAAACTTTTTTATTGATTTTAGCCATACCGAGAGAAGCACCAATAGTCGTAACAGTTTTACCTTCGCCCAGTGGGGTAGGAGTGATAGCTGTAACTACTATCAGTTTACCGTTAGGCTTACCTTTAAGGCGTTCTAGAATATCAAGGCTTATTTTACCTTTAGTATGGCCGTAAGGTTCAAGTTCCTGTTTTAAAATGCCTGCATTTGATGCGATTTCATCGATAGGTTTTAATGTAGCTTCCTGTGCGATCTGTATGTCTGATTTCATTGTAATATTATCTCCTTTGATATAGTATTTTGTTACATAGCTTAATCAACTTTAACCTCAAAAGTTTCATTTTAATTTATTGTACAGGAATTTGCTTTTTAGCGCGTTCATTGCCAGCAATATTAACCAATACAATAGAAAAAACAAAATTTATCATGATTTTTTAAGAAATTCTATAAAATCTCTTTTATTTGAAGCCTTCGCATATGCTTCTTCCGGGGAAATGATTTCATCCTGTAAAAATTTTCTTAAGGTGTCATCCATTGACTGCATTCCCACAGTTTTATTGCTTTTTAAAATTCCATTTATATTTGATAATTGATTTTCTCTTATAATGTTTGGCAATTCCTCTGTCCAAAGGAGTACTTCGTGAGCAGCAATTCTGCCTCCACTTTTTTTATTGCAAAGCACCTGTGAAACAACACCGCGCAGCGCTTCTGACAGCATAGTTTTAATTTGTGGTTGTTCTTCCGTCGGAAATGCATCTATAATGTGACTTATTGCTTTGACTGTATTGCTCGTATTAAGCGTTGTAAAAACCAAAATCCCCGCTGCTGCACAGGTTAATGCAAATCTTATTGTTTCAATATCTCGCATTTCTCCCAATAAAATAATGTCGGGGTCAGAGTGCATAGCATTATGTAATGCATTGGGAAACGAGTTACTGTGAAATCCTATTTCTCTATGAACAATTATAGATTTCTTATCTTTTTGAACAAATTCAATTGGGCTTTCCAATGTAATGATGTGTTTGCAATGTTTTGAATTTATATAATCAATCATTGCAGCCAAAGTTGTTGTTTTACCGCTGCCTGTCGGGCCTGTGATACAGAAGAAACCACCGTCGGAATCACATATTTTTTTGAAAATATCCGGCAGGAGTAATTGTTGCATTGTAGGTGGCTTTAAAGGTATATAACGGAGAACAGCGGCCATTCCGTAATAATTATAGAGATAATTTGTGCGGAAACGAGCCTTACCTTCTATTTCATATGCAAAATCCATATCTTTGTTTTTTAAAAAATATTCCCATTGTTCCTCTGAACATATTTCATGGAGCATTTCTTGCATATATTCTTCTGAAATAATATCGTCTGTCAGAGTTTCCAGTTCACCATGAACACGGATTTTAGCTGGTTGTCCTATTATTAGGTGTAAATCAGAAGCTTCACGTTCTAGTAATGCTTCAAGTAATTGATCTATTAGCGGCATTGATATAACTCCTCCATGGTCTATTTCGGTGAGTTTGATACAGTAATTTTATTTTTATATTGAATTTTATCTTTTATGTTCTTAAGGGCAGTTTTGGTTGAAATAATCTTATCTTTGTATAGATTGAATATAGATTCATCCATTGTACACATACCAAGTTCTGATGCAGTTTGAAGGATTGATTTTAATAAGTGATGTTTTCCTTCGCTAATGGTATTACTTACCGCTAGATTATTGACTAAAATCTCACATGCAACTGTAGTCTTGCCCTTAATTGTAGGAATTAGTTTTTGACAGACAATTCCGCGTAGATTACCAGATATCATTTCTCTGATTTGGGGCTGTTTTGAAGGAGGGAAAATATCTATTATCCAGTTTAATGTATTAACTACATTGCCTGTTGGCAGTGTTCCTATAACTAAATGTCCAGCTTCTGATGCAGTTATGGCTATTTCTATTGTTTCGAGATCATTTAGTTCACCGATAACAATTACATTTGGATCTTCTCTGAGTGCACCTTTTATAGCTTTGGTGTAAGATTCGGTATGAGTGGTAATCTCACGTTGTGTTATATTGCAGTTTTGTGATTCCTGAACTATCTCTATGGGATCTTCTATCATAATAATATGATCATGTCTTTTTACATTCATTATATCAACCAGAGAGGCCAGTGTTGTTGTTTTTCCGCTTCCCGTAGGACCTGTAATTAAAATGAGTCCGTTGGGATGATTTAGGAATGTTGTAATTGTTTTTGCGGTATGGGGTTTGAAACCGAGTTCTCCAAGGTTTTTGATGCAATTAGACAGGAGGTGATAAGTTCCGGCAATACCGTCTTTATGATTCATTAATGCTACTCTATAGCGTTCATCTTCATTAAAAGAAAGAACACAACTTAACTCATTGTTTTCGGAGAAAATATCGGCTTGTTCTTTTGTTAATAATGCAGTGTTTATTCTTAGTGCATCTTTTGCAGTTAAAATATAGTTTCCATGCTTTTCTATTTTTAATGCATTCCTGATAAATGGAGTAGAGTTAGCAGAAAAATGCACATTACTGTAACTATTGTCCCGGAGAGATAACAGTAATTTTCTTAGAAATGATTTAAGCTGTTCATCAGACATGCCGGGAATTTCCGAAAAGATTGGTTCAAAAGATTCTTCATTGTCTGAATATTTTTTAGGAGGGGGCGCTCCAAGTGCCGCCTGTTTTATTGATCCAGAAAGGATTTTTTCCATCCGGTCTAACAATATTTCCGCGTTTACTTCGTCCAGCTGTTCGGATTTTTTGTCGAATGCTATTTGTGCAAAACTACTTAGATCGATGTTTTTATTAGAGTTTTTGATCAATATATCACACTCATGTTGCGTCATGAGTTTTTTCCCTGTAACATTAAAGATAAACCATTGGATTTCTAAGTTCAATTTTACCCTCAGTTATTTATATATATGTTTATAGTATGGGTATTTGTTTTTTATTATTATGAAAAACTAACTATTTCGAAAAAACACACCACTTATATATTATTATATTGAAGAGACGCGTGGATACAAGGGGAGTTTTATAAAAAACGGAGTATAGCAGAGAGCTTTTACGCCATTTAATTGGCTATAGTTTAATTTTAAAAATTTCATTAGGAGAACATTTTTAGGTAAAGTAACTAAAAATTGTATCATTTAGGTGTTATTGTTGAAAATATTATTTATATGGAATGCATAATAAAAAATGAGATATTGACTTGATCTGCAGTTATGACGGGAGGTCGTAAATGAAGTTGAATGTTTATTCGGAAATAGGTGAATTAAAAAAAGTTTTACTGCATAGACCGGCGGAAGAAATAGAGAATTTGACTCCGGATATGCTGGAAAAACTATTGTTTGATGATATTCCTTTTCTCGAGGTTGCTCAGCAGGAACATGATTTTTTTGCTAATGTTCTGAGAAAAGAAGGTGTTGAAGTTTATTATTTGGAAAAGCTGGCCGCAGAAGCGATAGGTGCGGAACGGATACGACTTAAGTTTTTGTCAGAGTTCCTGGATGAGGCCAATGTATATGATGAGAGAATCAGGGATTCTGTTATTAATTACTTATTAAATTTTGATAACGAAGCCATTATAGGTAAATTAATGGCCGGTATCCGCAAAGATGAAATTGACTATAAGTTAAAGAGTTTAACGGAATTAGTAAATGAAGACTATCCTTTTATTTGTGATCCACTGCCTAACCTTTACTTTACAAGAGATCCTTTTGTCACAATAGGTTCAGGAATTTCACTTAATCACATGCATACTGAAACAAGGTGTAGGGAGACTCTGTTTGCTAAATATATATTTTCTTCACATCCTGAATTTGCAGAACAGCAGATTCCTCTGTGGTACCATAGGGAGGAAACTACGAGCATTGAGGGTGGAGATATATTGATATTGGATAAAGATATTTTAGCGATAGGTATTTCGCAGAGAACGGAAACTAAGTCTATAGAAAAGCTTTGCCGACGTCTATTTAGTACTAAAGTTGATTCTGAAAATAGGTTGAAAACAGTGTTGGCTTTTCATATCCCCTCGACACGCGCGTATATGCATCTTGATACAGTATTTACGCAGGTTGATCACGGTAAGTTTACAGTGCATGGAGGAATAGAAGGGCCGTTAACTGTATATGCTATTACCCCGAGTGCAAATGGTCTTAAGGTGAACAAGGAAACTGAAAATTTACAGAAAATTCTTGAAAAATATTTAAAAAGAGATATTACACTTATTAGATGCGGTAGTGGTGATAAAATTACTGCCAGCCGTGAGCAGTGGAATGACGGTTCTAATACTTTGGCTATCAGACCGGGTGAAGTTGTTGTCTATTCAAGAAATTATGTAACTAATAAAGTATTGGAAGACAATGGAATAAAGCTTAATATTATTCCTAGTTCAGAGCTTTCCAGAGGGAGAGGTGGACCTAGATGTATGTCAATGCCACTGGTAAGAGCTGCAGTCAACAATTAGAACTCGTACCAAAAAGTTTACATGTTTTTGAAGGGCGTATTTGGCTCTGATTTTAAGTAATTAATTCCGCTATTGAGTGATTGAAAAAATAGTTAAAGCCTTGGGGAAGTTGATAATTCCCTAACACTTAACACCTAAAACATAAAACTATGTTTCAAAGAAAATCTTTTTTGAAACATCTAATTAGAAGGAGATTTATAATGGCTGTTAATTTGAAAGGTAGAAGTTTTTTAACTTTAAATGATTTTACTCCTGGTGAAATACGTTATATGCTGGATTTATCTAAAGATTTGAAAGCTAAAAAACGTATGGGAATAGTAGGTAAAAAATTGGAAGGGAAAAATGTTTTATTGCTTTTTGATAAAACTTCTACTAGAACAAGATGTGCGTTTGAAGTTGCCGCGCTAGAGGAGGGGGCACATGTTACTTATCTGACGAATTCACAGTTCCAGGTAAAAGAGTCACTAGAAGATTCGGCTAAAGTTTTCGGTCGCTACTATGACGGTATTGAGTATCGTGGATTTGAACAGAAAGTTGTAGAAGAATTAGCTGAATATTCAGGAGTCCCTGTATGGAATGGTTTAACCGATGATGACCATCCGACACAGGTGCTGGCAGACCTGCTTACAATTGAGGAACATCTCGGAAATAAAATTCTTAGTGAAATTAAACTGGTTTTTACTGGTGATACAAGAAATAATATGGGATACGCGCTGATGTATGGTGCAGCCAAAATGGGAATGCATTTTGTAGCATTAGGGCCAAAGGAATTGGCTCCGGACCCGGCCATTGTCGCGAAAATGCAGGAGTATTCTAAAAAAACAGGTGCTGTTATTGAGTATACGGATGATGTGAGCAAAGCTGTAAAAGGTGCAGATGTAGTTTATACTGATGTATGGGTCTCCATGGGCGAAAAAGTTGATTATGCTGAAAGAGTAAAATTATTGACACCGTATCGTGTAACAATGGATATGCTTGAAAAAACGGGAAATAAAAACGTATTATTTATGCACTGTCTTCCTTCACTTCATGATTTTGAAACTCAAAACGCTCGTAAATTCAAAGAGGAACAGAATTTAGACATTAGAGAAGTAACAGATGAGGTTTTCAGAAGTCGTCACTCTGTTGCATTTGATGAAGCCGAAAACAGACTGCATACAATTAAAGCGGTCATGGTTGCGACTATGGGATAGTCATAAAATTTAGATTTTAGATTTAAAGGCACAACTAAAATAGTAAATTTTAGTTGTGCCTTTTTCAGTTCGCCTCCTTGGAGGTTATAAAAACCCTTAAAATGCTGTTAAATTGGTTGCTCCTCTTTTAGTTCCCCTCCTTGGAGGGGTTAGGGGTGGGGCACACAAAGCTTATTTTTTCCTGATAAAATTTCTGCCCTCTTTCAGTTCCCCTCCTTGGAGGGGTTAGGGGTGGGTTGAAGAAATGAATCCTGTTGAACATGAATTTAAACAACAAGTGCACCTATTTGATATAGTTTTCTTCTTTAGTTATTTCCTTAATGTTATTTCATAAATAAACTATTATTTGCTGTAATAGTTTTCTATAGCATCATATCCAGCCTGCATGAGTTTTCTTGTTTGTTCTTTAGTCATGTTAAAGGACATAACGTCAATCTTGCCACAATCTATAAAAACGGTTCTATCTATATTTTTTTGGTATAATGTTGAACCTGTATTAATCATAACTAAAGGAATTATAGCATTTGTATATCCAAGAGGATTATCAACTCCTATCCACTTTGGTCTTAACATTTCCTTTTTAGGGAAAAGCATGAAACCTAGTATGTTCGGCTCTTTACCAGTATCAGTTGCTATATATTCGAAATATTCTATAGGATAATTATTTGTTGTACCACCATCGACAAAGAAGTCATTGTTATATTTTATTGGTTTAAATATGTATGGAATAGCCATAGAAGCTCTCATGGCTTTTACAACAGGCAGATCAGGTGCTGTTTTATAATCAAAGTAGGCTGTCCTTCTATATGAGACACTAGCTGAAACAAGGACAAGATGGTTGCCGGTTTTCTTATAAAGTTCACCTAAAGTAATGTTAGGATCGAATCCTAATTTCTTAAATGATTTTTTGAAATACTTTAATAGTTCCGTTCCGTCACAAAGTGCATACTGGTTATCCATTGATTCAGAAATTATTGCAGCAGAAGAAAGTAAATTGCCTATAACTGGTTTAAAGTTTTGGGCTTTAATAATTTCTTTCAATAATGGACTGTCTATAAAGTCAATAAAATTTGCTTCTTCAATTATTTCATATACTATTTTCCAATAATGCCTGCTTCCAGGTTCTCTATTATTATTTTCATAATACGTTCCTAAACTCATGAATGTGCACATTATGGAGCCTGCAGATGTACCTATAAAACGTTTAACATTTCTTAACTTATCTTTTTCCTGTAGATATTTTAAAACACCTGCATAGGCTGGCCCTCTTGCTCCTCCACCAGAAAAAACCAAAGTGTCAGGATTATTTACAATATTACTGTTATCACCTATTGCACTATCTCCCCATTTTAGATAGTCAGGAAACACATGTTTGCCCTTATTCTGCCATAACCACAATGCATTGTGGTCATTTACTAAATATAGCAGAGCTAACTTTAATTCACTTTCTGCATTTTTGTACTTTTTTAAATCCAGATAATGTCTAGCTTTATGAAGAGCCTTTAACGATTTATCGGCACTTATCTTCCATTTATTGGAATTATGCTTGATTGCCGATTGCAGGTATTCATTAACTGATTTTTGAGCTTCTATAATTTTTTGATAAGCATCTTCCAGTTGTTGTTTTTCTATGCTTCTATCATTAACGGTATATTTTCTTAATTCTCGAACTGCATTCAATGTATCGTATGCGGCTTTTCTGCGTTTATCTCGTAACGCCGTTATTTCTATCCTGTTTTTAGGATTTTCTTCATCAATATCAATGCCTTCCACATAGTTAACATAATTATTAAAATTTGTACTGTTTGGATTAGTAGTTTTAACTGTATGATCTGAAATTGTTTCAATATTGTCAATAATAGAACAACCTGTCATCGTAAGTAAAAGTGCAAAAGTTAAAGCTAAATTTCTCATTTTATACTTTCTCATTCTTTGTAACCTTTTAAACTGCTAGTCCCGCGAATATGGGGTTGGAAAAGTGATTTGTTATGGTTCAATTGTATTTAAACTTCTTTTCACATTTTTTTTCTTCTTTTGTATATTGTAGAAATTCTACTGGTGCTCCGTTTTCAACGATGAATGCTACTATAATGCCATTACTAGGGCTATTGGGCTTTATTATTACTTCTTTCCCTCGAATAGCTTCTTCAAGATCTTCAACTTCAAATGCAATATGAGTTACTTCTTTTACAAGTTTTGGTAAGTTACATTTTTCTCCATATCGCATCCACTGTATTCCATAAGGATTATTATCATGTTCTGTGCAGTAAATGTCATAATCTTTAAGGTATATTTCACCTTTTTTTGGGGTTTGAGTCGGGATTCCTATATGATGATATTTCATGATCTGATTGCTTTCTTTTTTTTTGTCCACATATTACTTTGCGATCTTTGCGCTTTGTGTGATAGATATTTTTCTGCTCAGGTACTATGCTTATAATATCCTAATTTTTATTGTTTTCGGAAGAGGTTTATTTAGCTAAGTATATTTGAGCAAACTGTTTAAAACCTGAGAACAGGAATTCAAAAGCAATTCCCATAACAATTAACCCCATTATTCGCATCATGATTTTACTTATTGCGGGACCAAGAAATCCTAGAATAAAACGTCCACTAAATAGTACAAGAGCTGTTAAGGCGCATGCTGAAAATATTGCTAGAACAATAACTGATTTTTGAGAAAAAGCTTCTGCACTTCTCATATACATTATAACCATAGTTATTACTCCGGGACCGGTTATCATAGGTATTCCTATCGGAGTTATGGCAATATCATCACCGAATTCTTCTTCTGTTTCACTATCAAGCTTATTGGGAACTGTTTTTCCTCTTAACATCTCCCAGCCCATAATAAAAAAGACGACACCGCCGACCATTTGCAATGCTCCGGTAGAAACACCGAAAAAAGCAAAAATATATCGTCCGGCGAGGGCAAACAGAGTAAGTGTAACAAACGCGGTTAAGGTTGCTTTAATGATTACATTTCTTTTTTGTTTTTTTCCAAGATTTTTTGAAAGAGAAATGTATATAGGCACAACACCCAATGGATTAATCATTGAAAATAAAGAGGTTACATAAAACAAAAAAGGATCCATAATAATTCTCCATATATAATATTTTGTTGCATAAAGTGTATATTTATAAATTTATTTATTTTTATACCCAAGACGAAGTAGTTTTCGAAATTTACCCTCCATTTTATCCGCCGTTTTACCCTCCATAGCTCATAGAGCGAAGGGGGAAATAATAAAAATAGTTGAGGGTAAAAAAAACACAAACAAACCAAAAATAAAAATACCACTCTAAGATGCCATTGTCTATAAAAAACAGATATAATTGATTGATAATAAAAGGTTTTATACGCAACGACCCCGTTAACAATTACAAGAAGCGGCGGTGTCACAGTAGATTTAACATACAAAACAAATGTATATGGTCCTAATTCTGACCAAGTTTTTATTCATGGTGGAGACAGCTTGAAGTACGATAAAAAGGCATAGTTAAGTATATTACCATCCGTATTTACCAATATTTATGGTTCAAGGCTCTCGATAAAGATACTTGAAAAAACAGGGGATAATAAAAAAAGTACAAACTTAACTCGAATAAAACCAGCAATTTATGATACTATCGAATGGCTGTAGGAAAAAATAATTCAGATTTATATTTTTTTACTCGGTGTCGTCGTGCTCTTTCCTTCATAGTGATATTTCGAACATTGGATTATTCAATTATTCCACTTTGATTTTATCCATTTTTTTTGTTGTTTTTGGGTAAGAAATGTCCAAGCGACAATACGGCTTGTTTTATTTCCCTGACCCATTGGAATTGTTTTTACTTCAACGGTTTTTGCATTAAGGAGTGCTCTGTAAACACCTTTGAGATTGGACTGTTTTGAAATTAAGGTTGAAAACCAAAAACAGGAAGTGGCGAATTGTTTACTTTGGTGAATCATATCCTGTACAAATTTTTCTTCGCCTCCTTTACACCACAATTCATTATTTTTACCACCAAAATTCAGGATTGGTTTAGTGATTTTTTCACGGTTTAAATTATTTAATTTTCGAAGTGTTTCGGATTTGGCTTCTGTAGAAGAAGCGTGGAAAGGAGGATTACAAATAGACAGATCAATGAGTTCATCTTCTTTAATAATACCGCAAAAAAAGTCCTTTGGATTATTTTGCAACCTCAATTCAATCTTTCCTTTTAAAATGGGATTCAATTCAATTATTTTCTTTGCAGATTCAATAGAAATAGGATCGATATCTGCGCCTATAAATGACCAACCGTATTCTTTGTTTCCAATGATTGGATAAATGCAATTTGCTCCTACCCCAATATCCAGGCATTTTATTTTATTACCCAGCGGAATTTTTCCATTATTACTGCTGCACAATAAATCTGCTATATGATGGATGTAGTCTGCTCTGCCCGGAACGGGGGGACATAAATAACCTTCTGGAATATCCCAATAATCAATGCCGTAATAGTGCCTCAATAGTGCTTTGTTCAGCATTTGTACAGCTTTAGAGTTAGAAAAATCAATTGATTTGTCATTGTGTTTGTTTAACCTGACAAATTCAGTTAATTTTGGACAGCTATCAATAAGTTGTTCAAAATTATAACGCTTTCGATGCCTGTTTCGTGGATGTAATTTGGACTTTTCTTTTGGATGTTCTTTCTTTTTATTATTCTGATTATATTTCATTTTTTTGCCAACCAAACTCAGTAAAGAATACTTTTTTCTCAATTTGTTCTAGTACTTTTTTTATAAAAGGAATTGTGTTTTCTGGTATATTATCCTTATTAAACCATTTTAGTTCAGAACACTTTTCTGGTTCTAGATTTGAAATATTTCCTTTCCATTTATCAGCTTCATAAAAAGAATCAATTCTTTCATGTTTATCATTGTTTTTCTTTTTTCTATACATAATATGCACTAAATGTAAATCACTTTCACAAATTTTTATCCCAGCTTCTTCTTTTGCCTCTCTTATAATGCAGCCTTTAAATGATTCGCCTTTTTCTACATGACCAGCTATAAATGAGTAATTCCCATCTTCATATCCAGTATTTTTTCGTTTAAGCAGGATTATTTCATTTTTTCTTTTTATAATTAAATATGCTGCAGGAATACAAACGTTTCTATTCATAATATATTTTCTTCCTCATAACGTTTTAGCTAATCTGCCGAGCGACTGTGTCGGGTCATTTTATCTCGGCATAGCTTTCTAAAAAGCAACGACGGAAGCCTATAAAAGGCGACGCCTGATTAGCGAGGTTAGATGAAGCGACTTGTTGAACAAAGTCGCTTTCAGCGACGGTTTTAGTTTTATACTCCCATATT
>CAZVCD010000006.1:0-41562 GCA_964625675.1 uncultured Victivallales bacterium
CGTATCTGAATTACCTTTTTCATCTTCACTTTTGCTGTTACTGCTTTTTTCAGCATCATCTTTGTTACTGTTTTTTTTATCTTTTTTATCATCAGGAGGAATTAAGTCCACGGCTATGAGGTATAATACTCCCTCTGCGTATGCCGAAGCCTGTATTTTATCTTTAAGATAAGACGCGTTTTTTATATTGGTGTTTACTGACATAGAATATGTCAAGATGAGCACAGACATTATCATCAAAACCCAAAGAGTTAAAATAAGTGCAAATCCTTCATCACTCTTTTTATTAAAAATACATGTTTTAGTGTTTTTTTTCAATGTATTTTACTGTCAGTTATTTGATATTTGTTCACATATTATGGATTATGGATTGCTCGGTCATGGCGATATGTTATGCTGTGTTAATCTCCGACCACCGATTATCCTCACGGTTTTTTATATATTACCACTGTCGCTATTTTTTTTATCATCAGTGTCAGTCTCTGTTCCGGTATCGCTTTTAACCGCCTCTATGGATGTTACAAAAAATGCGGTTGTAAAGTCCTCTTCTATTATTTTGTTTTTTGCTCTGCCGCTCATTCTTACTGCGGTCGGTCTTTTTGTTTCATCCTTTTTATCTTTGTCGGTTTTTATTTTACTCTCAGTATTGTTTGACTTTTCTTCATCTGACTCGGAATCCCTAAAGTTATTATTAGAATTAGATTCACTTTTTTTCTTGTCGTCTTTTTTATCTTTAGATTTGGAAAAAGTATAACTAAATTTTAACTCTTGCAAGCCGTCAAAAAATGTTATATTTTTTGTATCAATGTCCTTTTTTTCATCAGGATATTTCACTACAGCTCTATATAATTTTTTCCTGTCTTGCTCAAATTTGTAACGTATCAGCTCTAAATAACTCTTTTTTTTTTCGTTTTGATTTATAGCTATAAAAGAAAAACTATCTTTTTTGAAAAAAGTTGTTTTTTTATCACCCAATGGAAGCATTCTGTTTAAGTCTGACTCCATTACCATAAAACTACCGCTCAGGCTTTCGGATATTTCATTATAAGACATACCCTTTTTATAATTTTTAAGAGTTGTCTGGAAAACGCCAACGATAATAGAACTGATAATAACAAGAATAAGAACTGCTATTAAAAGTTCAAGGAGAGTAAAGTTTTTAATAATTTTAATTCTATTCACTGAATCCTAATTTCAACGAATCAAAATATCTAATTTAAGTGTACGGGAATTTGCTTTTTAACTTGCTATTAACCAATAAAGTTTAACCGCGCGTTAAAAAAAAAGACAATAACAAGTTTAACTTGAGGAATAAGTCTCGCTTAAAACTTACTCTATACGACGGCAATGAAACGTCCCGCTTAGGAGCCCGTTGAACATTTATTTTTTTAATTATGTTGGTTCTTAAGAGTTTAAAAATTTTGTTCTAAAGGTTCAAAATCGATTATAAAGTTTAAAAAAAAATTTATTGCTTTACCAGTTAGTAATGTTATCTTTGCCGCCACTTGTACCACTAGAGCCGTTAGACCATAAATCATAAGATTCAGGGTTATGTGTTCCGGGGCATTTGTAATTATATTTATTTTTCCAAGGATCCGATGGTACATTCTTGGATGAAAGGTAAGGTCCTCTCCAGCCAGAAGGAACAGGAGGAGTAGTAGGCTTAACCACTAAAGCCTTAAGTCCCTGTGATGTATTCGGATAAGTGCCTGAATCTAGTTCGTAAGCTGAAAGAGTAGTCTGAAATATACTTAACTGTGATTGTGTTGCGCTTATTTTTGCATCTTCGGTTCTTCCTGCAAATTTAGGCATTACAATAGCTGCTAGGATTGCAATAATAATAACCACGACCATGATTTCGATGAACGTATACTTCATTCTTTTCATAACATTCTCCTAAAATATTTACAAATTTCTTTAATTTGGAATTTTTGCTATTGATACTTCATGGAAAAGTTCCCATTTGAGCACTGTGTTGCTTTGTTGTTTGCTATGTAACACAGGTACGAAATGGAGCAAATTCTACTTATTTAAGATTATAGTTTGAAACAAATAAAAAAACAATAGTTTTCTTTTTTAAATAGGGACTATTTTTAAAAAGAATTACTGGGAAATTAAATTTTCATCTGAACTGTAGAAAAAGGTAATATTTTTCAATTAATAGATCTACTTTTTACACTTAGATGAACAATTGAGAAAGTAGTTGTACTTTTCTAGAGTATAGAGTTTAAAGCTTAAAAATAATGTTCCGGATAGATCATAAGACACCATAGACTTCAGTTGTCATAGGAAAGGAAAAGAATTTGCTGTGATTGTGGTCCGTTTTTGCTAGCCGTTTTTATTTTTAAGCTTTTTTACTTTTCTGTTTAAATTTTTAAAATAATCTGATTGAGTTATCTGTTCTGCTTCTGATTTAGTGGATCTTTTGTCAATAATTATTTTTAGATTTCTTATCTGCATATTCAGCTTTTTGACAACTGTTTTCTGGTAAACAATAAGCAGAATAAAGAGCATTAACATGATAGATGTAGCCACACTTATTAACAATACTTTTCTTACAAAATCAGCAGAATAGTTAATTGTGTCCACATAAGGTACAGCCGCTACCACTACCAGAGATGCTTCTTTTACATCTACCTTACTGGTTGTAACGTATATTTTGTCGTTCCCGACACCTACAAGTTTACTATTGTTTTTCTCAGGAAATTTAGAAGCTTTAATTATAAATTTTCTGATATTTTCTAGCCATTCAGTTGATAGTTTTCCAGCCTGTAGGCTTTTGTCAGGGGAACATATAATATTATCATATTCAGGATTTACGATATAAAATTTGATATTTGTGTCAGTTTTAACATACTTGTTAAGTTGTATTGAGTCTGCAATGCTGTCTACATCAACGTCTATAAAAACAAAGCCAAATCTTTTGCCCAGTTTATTTAAAACAGGTTTAATAATCACAAAAGAGTCCATGTCTGTTTCTGTTCCCTTAGGCTTAAAGTTTTTCAGGGTCTTTGAGGCCTCTAGCTTATTGAGTTTTTTTGCTTTTTGAAAGTAATCTCTGAAAGCATAATTATTTCCAATTTCATTAGAGTAAGATAGCGGATAGATCACTTTCAAAGTTCCTGCGTCGTCAAAAAAACCTAGGTCAATAATGGGCATATCCCTTTCAGTGAATGAATGGAAAATTTTTTTAAGTTCTTCTTTTGTTGGTTCTTTTTTACCATTGGATACTTCAGTCGCAATGTATTTAACCTGTGAAACAAGATCATTAAAAACAAAAGAAACAATGGCTGATACTGCAGAGGCATTCATTTCCAAATCGACTAATTTTGCATCATCAAAACTTTTTTGTTCTGAAAGAAATAACGTATTACAAAAATAATACGCACCCATTAAAATAGCCACAAATATAGTAATAATTAGAATGTTATGTTTCATGAAATCATTAACCTTATGAAGCGGTATAACCGCAGAGTTCGTAAACTAATAACTTAATAGTACAGGATTGGCTTGTACAAAAAATAAAAATAAGTTTTTTTTGTTTACTAATTTAAATGGAAACTTTAATAAGTATTTTACAAGAAAACGACAATAAATTCAATAGTATAATGTAAATTTGCAAGGATAGAACTTAAGAGGAAGCAGTATAGTTAGTTGTATTTACGGTGAAATTATTTTTGATAAATAATAAAAAGAGTCAGATTTGTTTTATCCACAAAAGAATTGAAATAGGCCTATTTCAAAGATTTTATATTTTTGGCTAGTGAGAAATTAAATAAGTAATTGTGTTTATATAACAAAGAATTTTATAACTATTTCTAGCATTTTTATTAATTCATTATAAATTAGATAATTAGGTTGAAGGTATAAGGCTTGAGAGTTAAAACTTTAAGAAACAAGATTAAGAAATTTTATCTAATTATGCGCACGCACAGCTTTTTAATTAACAATAAAGAAAATGATCAGATTATAAAAATAATTGAAGGATTGTGTTCTGTAAAAAAAGGAATACTTAAACCAGTAAAACAAATCTACTATGATACATTTGACCTGAGCTTACAAAAAAAGGGACTAATTTTTTATAAAGCTTGTTCGGACTATGTGTTGCGACCAATAAACATAGAAGATAATATTGAATCGACTACTTTTAAATCTTCAAAGCAGCTTAAGTTCTGGCAGGATTTTCCAACTTTAGACCTACAAAACAGATTCAAAGCCATGCTAGGTGTTCGCGCCCTGATCGCATATGCTTCTCTGAAAAATAATTTACAAACTTGCATCATTGTTAACGCTGAAGAGAAAACTGTAGCAAGAGTATCAATTGAAACCTTTTCATTGGACAGCTCTGGCCTTTTTTTAGGTAAAGTTTTGACCCTGAAGCCGGTAAAAGGTTATTGGTCATATTATAATAAACTGCTTAACCTTTTTGCAGAGCAAAACCATATAGAATCATTAAACCCAAAAGATTTTATAAAGCTTATTCTCAAGGCTGGCGATGTTCTACCAATAAAATATATATCTAAACCTGTAAGTATTGATGAACCAAAGATGCCTTCAGGTGAAGCATTAAAAAAACTTTTATGCTCCTTGATCTCTGTTATAAAAATAAATGAAACTGGTGTTATCAAAGACATTGATACAGAATTTCTGCATGATTTTCGTGTAGCGATACGAAGAACCAGATCTATTTTAAGCTTATTAAAGGCTGTTTTTAATGAAGAAACTGTTTTGCCGCATAAACTGCAATTAGTCTCTCTTGCTGGTTCGACAAATAAACTTCGCGATTATGATGTTTATCTCCTTAACAAAGATAGCTATCAAGCAATATTGCCTCCTCATCTCCACCAGGGTCTACATCAGTTCTTTATTAATATTAAAAAAAGAAAAAAATATGAGCATAAAAAACTGGTTCAACGATTAAATTCGTCAACTTATCGCAAATTCATTATTTCCTGGGAAGAATTTTTAAAAAATGGCAGAGACAGTGATATATTTGACGGCATAAATTCTGCTGTTCCAGTTATAGAGTTGGCCTGTAAATATATTTATAACAGGTTTAAAAAAATTCTGAAAAAAGGTGGTAAAATAAACAAAGAATCTCCTGATTCAGATTTACATGACTTAAGGCTTGATTGTAAAAAACTCAGATATTTAGTTGAGTTTTTTTCTGGCTTATTTCCAGGAAAAGATATTTCTGCATTGATTGTTCAGTTAAAGAAACTACAGGATTGTTTAGGTGAGTTCAATGATTATTCTATACAGCAGATGCACCTGGAAGATTATCTGTCGAACGTAAATGCTTCTGCTCCTAAATCGGTAGAACTGGCTGCTACAATCGGAGCTTTAATTACAGCATCATATCAGGAAAAGCAGAAAAGACGTAGCGCGTTCTTTAAAATATTTAGGGCTTTTTCCTGTACAAAAAACAAAGATCTATATATAAAATTATTCAAAGAAACTAAAATATCTTAATCGACAATTCTATAGTTTTAAGAGAGATTTATGAAAGTAGTAGCTCTATATAATATTAAAGGAGGGGTAGGTAAAACAGCAACAGCTGTAAATTTAGCCTATCTAGCAG
Source organism: uncultured Victivallales bacterium (assembly GCA_964625675.1). Classification (GTDB taxonomy): domain Bacteria; phylum Verrucomicrobiota; class Lentisphaeria; order Victivallales; family GWF2-38-69. The sequence goes on from CAZVCD010000006.1 coordinate 5,582, forward strand.
CAGCAGAAAATATTCAAACCCTCCTTATTGACCTTGACCCACAGGGATCTGCATCTTTTTATTTCAGGATTAAACCATCTAAAAAATTTAACACAAAAAAACTCTTGCAGGGTGGACGAGGAATAGATAAAAATATTAAGGGAACTGATTTTGAAGGACTGGATTTGCTTCCTGCTGACATTTCATACCGAAATATGGATATTATTCTGGATCATTTAAAGCGTTCTCAAAAAAGGCTGAAAGAAATACTTAAACCCTTAAAAAAAGAATATGATTTAATTATTCTTGATTGTCCTCCAAATGTAACACTTCTTTCTGAAAATGTTTTTTTCGCAGCTGATAAAATAATTGTACCCACTATCCCAACAACTCTTTCGATGCTTTCATTAAACAAGCTACTGCGCTTTTTTGAAGATACCTGTATTGATAAAAATAAACTTAATCCGTTTTATTCTATGGTTGAAAAACGTAAACTAATGCACAGGCAAATCATTAATATGCCACCGCATAAAAAATTAAACTTCCTCAAGCCCCACATTCCGTATAATGCCGATATTGAAAAAATGGGAATATATCGCCAGCCAGCTACTCACTTTAATCCAAACTCTATTGCTTCCAAAGCATACAATAGCTTATGGAGTGAAGTTAAAGACCTGATTTTTTAAAAACAAGGTTTTTTGGGACTTTGCAAATTTCTTCGTTATAGGATATAATGAAAATTAAGACCGTCAAGCTGACTTGTTGGTTGGCAATAACGTGATATTTCTCATTAAAGATAGAATAAAGCCAGTTTAACTTAAGAGATCTAACAACTTATTAAAAAATATAGAATAAATGAAGGAGTAAATCATGGATATCCTAGATTATTACAAAACAGTTTTCCCTCAATTAGAAAACTGTTACTCAAATACTGATTATTTTCTTGCCAATGAAAAAACATTAGTAGATGAATATGGAGCTGATCCGGCTTTTCCGGCTGTAACATTTGAGAAAAAAGATCTTTATTATGTTACAGCCGAACGAGGATTTCAGGTGCATTTGCCGGTATTGGGGTATAATACCGTTTTGGCTCCAATGGATTTTGAACTTTTCTTATGTAGAGATCAGAGGCGACTTTTTTTATCACAGGATAGTCACAGACATTACTTTAGAGCAGTTTGGTCAACTATAAATTTCATAAAAGATATATTTATCGAAAGAGGAATGCCTTTTATGCTTGATTATACTGCTGCTGGCGGACACATCCTTTTTTATAATCCTGTACACCAGAGCTCTTCAAGAGCATTAGCTGAGATAGGCTTTATAGAAGAGGGGCTTAAAAGGAATTGTGAGGTAAAAGACCGCTCAGATCTCAGAAGAAGACATCGCACTAAATATAGAGCAGCCAGAGTATTTAGCGGGATTACACGCATGTCCGAATTTATTGCTCTGCTTACAATGAAAAGGTTTAGTGCAAATTTGGTTAGAGGAAGACTTCCTGTAACGGTTTCAGATGCTGTAGATAACTGCATTAATATTGATAACAGCTGGGCTGAAGGATCGCCAACATTCAGATGTATTAGAAGCCCGTTCAGTCTTCATAAAAAAAATTGGGAGAAATATGGCCTTTCTAAAAGCCCGCTTGTAGATGTTGTTGGTATGGTATTCGACGGCAAAAAAATTACTGGGCACAATGATATGGATTTTGTTCTAGACTGTATGTGGGACTTAGGGAAAGCAGCAGATTATGCAAAGACATTTACTGGACATATTCCAAATGCTAATGATTCACTTATTGGTTTTATTGATGAATATAAGAGCTCAGACCTCTATACTTTTCACCAGGATTTCGATAATACTGCTGATATTGAGCCGGGAATGGCTATCCAATATGCAAAAGAAGTCGATGGGCTGTCAGATGTTACCAGATGGATGTTGAATTGGCCTAACCCCATGTGTTTGCAACCTATAAACCTAGTGAATTTAATAAAGGAATTTGTGATAGACTTCAATTGGAAGCCAAAGCATGTGGCAAATATTCTAAGAGATGTTTATGCAAATAAAGATCATGGCTGGGCGCAGGATTTTGATGATGCTTATCCTTCTGATGAAAAAGCCAATTTCTGGACAAGAACTTATGCATCACTAGCATACATAGAGAACGGTAGAATGAATATATAGACAAGCCTGTACTATATAGTTTTATGAGTATAGGAATTTATTTTTTTAACTTGCTTATTTGTCACAAATAAAGGTATTAAGTTATGGTCCTTAAAAAAAGGCACTTTGTTGGTTTTGGTAAAGCTTTATTGCTACTGTTTTTGGTTTTGATTATTAGTTGTTCTGAGAAAAAGGAGCAACCGAAAATGGATTTTGCGCGTCCTGTTCAATCTGGGACGGTTATTACGCAAAGTGTTCCTAATTATATTGAGTCATTTGGCTATTTGAACTCTATTAATAATGTTGATATTCAATCTCAGGTTACAGGAAAAATCGGAAAATCCTATTTCAAAGAAGGACAAAAGGTCAAAAAAGGAGATCTACTGTTCACTATTGATTCACGTATTTATCAGGCTGCAATAGATGGAGCGAATGCACAGCTGAAAAGCGATCTTGCTGATGTAAAAACAAAACAGTATATCGTTGATAAAGATAGAAAACTAGCACAAACCCAAGCGATACCTCAGCAGGATTTTGTGAAATATGTGACTGAACTTGAAATGGCACAGGCTGCCGTTGAACTTGATAAAGCTACAATCGAACAGAATCAAATCAATCTTGATTACTGTAAAATAACTTCTCCAATTGATGGTATTACAGGTAAGCGTGAAGTTGATGCAGGCAATATTGTAACTGCAAACAGCGGCCCAACTCTTGTTAATATAAAATCAATAGATCCTTTATATGTTGATTTTACTATTCCGGAAAAAAATCTGTTTAGACTCAGGGATTCTATGAGCAAAAATAAGCTTCAAGTTGTTGTTAAATTTGAGGAATTTGGAGTACAGGAAGATAAAGCCTCAGCGCTATATACAGGAACTTTAGATTTTATTAATAATGAAGTAAGCAACAAAACAGGGACTATTTTTCTGCGTGCTGTGATTCCAAATCCTAAAGAAAAATTATGGCCTGGGCAATTTGTTCGTGTATATCTGATTTTGGATATTGAAAAAAATGCTCTACTGGTCCCATACATTTCTGTACAGCAGGGACTGAAAGGATATTACCTTTTTGCTATTGAAAACAATAAAGCTATTCTCCACTATGTAACTCCGGGATTAAGGCAGGATGATTATGTTTCTATAAAAACTGATAAAAAGGATACTATAAAAGTGGGAGATAAAGTTGTTACAGTTGGTCAAATGGGACTTGCTCCTAATGTTAGTGTAAAAGTAGTTAAAGAAAATAAATTTCAGCGTCCGCCTACGCCAAAATACTACGAAGATAAGATTATTAATGAAGTTCAGAGTACTAAAGCAGTACAGGCGCCAACAGTAGAAAAAAGTGCTTCTGTAAAAACTCCCCCCAAAACAAATAATTAATCCTTAAATTACATAAAAAAATATGAACATATCAACAGTTTTTATAAAAAAACCTATAATGACAGTATTATTAGTTATTACTGTTTTGACTTTCGGTGCAGTTTCATACTTTAACTTGCCAATTAGCGATCTACCATCTGTCGATAGTCCTGTTATAACTATAAATGCTTATCTACCTGGTGCAAGTCCAGCGACAATGGCTTCAGCTGTGGCTTCTCCAATTGAAAATCAATGTATGCAGATTCCAGGGCTAGAGAGTATTCTTTCAAATAACACGGAGGGCTCTACTCAAATAACATTGACCTTTGATTTAAATACAAATGTGGATCTGGCCGCTCCTGATGTTCAAGCGGCATTGTCACGCGCACTGGGTAATTTGCCTACTTTGCCGGATCCTCCTCAATACACTAAATATAATCCGTCCGATTCACCTATCTTATATGTTTTGGTTACTTCTGATACACTAACTCCAGGGGAACTCTATGATATTGGTAATAAGAGAATAGCCCAAAGAATTAGTATGATTGAAGGTGTATCTGAGGTGCAGGTTTTTGGTGCTAAAACGGCACAGAGGGTTCAGGTTGATCCAAATAAAATAGCAGCTTATGATATTGATATTAATGAAATAGCGCAACGGTTACAGACAAGCACGCAAATGATACCGGGTGGAAGCATAAACGGTAAACTTAAAGCATTTTCTATTGAACCAAAGAGTCAATTGACCAAAGCTGAAGAATACGGCAATCTGATAATTAAATATCAGGATGGTGCTCCAGTGCAAATCAAAGACATTGGAGATGTCATTAATTCCAGCAGTAATGATGTTTGTAAAATTACATACTTTCAAAAAGGCGGAAAAGAAGTTTCTATGCCTATTTTTATTATGGTTCGTAGAAGGGCTGGGTCAAATACAGTTGCTCTCAGTAAAAAAATCAGAGAATTACTTAGTTCTCTAAAAAATGAGATACCAGGATCTGCACATATTAGAATTTTTCATGATAAATCAGTAACAATTATTGATTCTATCAATGATGTAAAATTTACACTTCTACTGGCATTTATTCTTGTAGTTCTTGTAATATTTATTTTTCTCGGCCGCGCTTCTGATACAGTTATTCCAGCCATTGCCCTGCCACTGTCAATTATTTCAACATTTTTAGTTATGTCACTGGCTGGATTTAGTCTTGACAATTTATCTCTAATGGCGCTAACTCTGGCCGTAGGGTTTGTTGTTGATGACGCTATTGTAGTTCTTGAAAACACAGTCCGCCTGGTAGAAAAAGGGTTTTCTCCTTTTGATGCAGCAATAAAGAGTGCAAAGGAAATAACTGGAACAGTGGTTTCTATGACACTTTCGTTGGTCACTGTTTTTATTCCGTTGGTTTTTATGGGAGGAATTGTTGGAAGAACTTTTAGGGAATTTGCTTTAACTGTTGTTATTGCTGTGGTTTGTTCAGGAATAATATCTTTGACTTTAACTCCAATGATGTGTGCAAGAATGTTGAAACCGAACACTAAGGATAACAAAAAAACCTTACTGCAGCGTTTTACTGATTGGTTTGTTGGGGGACTTGTATTTGGGTATAAAAAAACTTTGAATATTGTTATTAAGCATAGAACAATTTCTTTGTTAATGTGGGGAATTTGTCTTGTAGGAACCGTAGTTTTTTACATGCTTGTTCCTAAAGGATTTCTACCTGTCGGTGATAGTGGAGTTATTTCTGGTGGAATACTTGCGCCATTAGGAACAACTTCATCTATGATGCAAGAATTTCAAACTGAAATTAACAAGACGCTGGAAAATGATAAGAATGTAGATCATTTTCTTACAGCTACAGGTATAAGTTCCGGAGCAGATCAGTCAACTGGTTTTGTCGTAATGGTTCTCAAAGATAAAAATAAACGAAAACCTATAGAACAGGTTACACAGGAACTGAGAGGTAAATTAAACTATCTGTCATACCCGCTTGGTTTTGTTTTTATTGAGCCAATACCAGTCTTAAAAATTAGTACTGGTGGAGAAAGTACAGCAAGTGGAGCGAAGTATTCATATACTATTATTGGTCCTAATAGAGATAAAGTTTATAACTGTGCTGATCAACTCAAGCGGGCTATGGAAAAAATGCCTGCATTCGTTGGTGTTCAGACAAGTGTTAAGTTAACTATGCCGCAAATAGAAGTAACATTTTTTAGGGAAAGAGCATCGACATTTGGTCTCAATGCTGCAGATATTGAACATACACTGGCATGGGCATATGCTCAGGGGAAAGTAACGCAGTATACAACAGATATTGATCAGTATGATGTAGTTATGGAAGTCCTTAAAAAAGATCAGGATGTGCCGAAGGACTTAGGGAAATTATACATTCGTTCGAGTAAAACAGGAAGTCTAGTGCCATTTAAATCTGTTGCAACATGGAAAGAGCGCTTATCTCCTCAGCAGGTAAATCATTCTCAACAGCTGGAATCTGCTACTTTGTCATTTAACCTCAACCCTAATGTACCAATAGGAAACGCAACTCAATTACTTGAAAAAGCTGCATCAGAAATCCTTGAACCTGGTATGAATGGAACATTTGAAGGGGAAGCCCAGGAGTTCCAAAGCTCAATTGCTTCTCTAGGTGTTCTAATAGTAGTAGCATTCTTTTTGATGTATATAATTCTGGGGATTTTATATGAAAGCTATATTCATCCATTTACTGTACTGACAACTCTTCCGGTTGCGGCATTTGGCGGAATTGGGACATTATTGTTGTTCGGTGCTGAACTTAATTTGTATGCATACGTCGGCTTATTTATGCTACTTGGTATAGTGGCGAAAAATGGAATAATGATGGTGGACTTTGCAAACCAGAATCGGGAAGAAGGTAAAAATAGAGTTGATGCTATCTACGATGCGTGTATTGTTAGATTTAGACCAATATTGATGACGGGGGTTGCAGCTATTATGGGAGCAGTTCCAATTGCAATTGGAATTGGTGCCGATGGTGCTTCAAGACAGTCATTGGGGCTAGTTGTAGTTGGCGGGCTTATTTTCTCTCAGATTCTTACATTATATGTTACTCCGGGAATTTATCTTTTGATGGAGAGTTTCCAGGAGCATGTACTTGATAAATTTGAATTGACAAGATCTGAAGCCACTAGGAAAATTTTGACCAAGAAGAATAAACAACAGAAAGGTAGTTAATTATGAAAACAATATCAGCAGTACTTCTTCTAAGTTTATCAGTTTTTATAACTGGATGCAGTGTATTTGAAGGACGACCAGAACAGAATAATACTAATCAGGCTAGGGGTAGTTATGCCTGGATGACGGAAAGGCTGAATGAAGAACAGGAAGCTGGTCAGCTTGATGGACAGTTTGGCAATCAGTCAACAGCAGATGCCAATGATGAAAGACCTGATGCAATTAATACCGATGCAACTTTCCCTGGAATGGATCGTAATTGATCATTAATTATTTAACTCCGAAGCCTTGTTGCCGCACCTGCGCGACAAGGCTTTAAATATATAAATAGAATTGCCTATATTCGCTATTGGTTCAGTAGTTAAAAGTTGGGATATATAGTTGTCTTTTGCATGAACATACATATTTGTTACACTAATTGCGATATATTCAGGTTTTTGAGCTTGTGATATTCCATAATAGCTTGGTTTTGCATGGCCGTAATATAGTAATTTTATTGCCGGGTTGTTATTTTTAATGAGCCATTTTTTCAGTCCAGGTAAATCCTGTCCCCAATCTAGATTGGTAGCTGCAAAGTAATTTTTACCTCCCTCAGGACCTTCTACAAATTGGTTAAAATAGGTCAGATAGTTAGGGTAGATAAAATATGATACAGTAAAAAACCAAATTAGAATTGTGAATGCCAATATTTTGAATAAGACTTTAGAGTTTCTGAATAAATAATTAAATCCGATAACAGCGCATAGTATAATATATGGCAAAATTGGAAGAATATATCTGAAGCCTGATTGTCTATATGCAAGAAAGCTGAAGTTAGAGAATATTATTAGTGGAGGTATTAGGAAAAAGTAAAACTCCCATTTTCTATACAGCATAAAGAAAGAGAATATTATCCCGATAATAGTAAGCATTAGTAAAGGAATTGGAAGCTTCATCCCCATAACCAAAAAATAATAATTCCACCATGATCCACCCAGCGGATAATATTTCCCCATAAAGATGTTTGGAAAACCGGGTTTGTTGTTATACGCGACTATATCAAAGCCTTTAACATAGTCATTTGGGAGCAAAATTGGAATACTGTTAATCAAAGTTTGATTTTTGAAATGAGTCAAAAGAGAGCTTTTAAGCGTGTACTCATTCAATGTTTTACCACACCCTTTAAAACCATAAAATATGTTAACTGTTAGGAAAGCAATGAAGCATACTAATATAAACCATTTGAATGTGTGAACGAATCTGTTTTTTAAATTATGTCTTTGCCTTGTTGCTATATAATAAATTAATAACTGAATAAAGAAAATCGGAATAATAAGGAGGCCGGTAAATTTACAAAGCATTGTGGCTCCTACCATAAGACCTGTTAATATAAAGTAATAATACTTCTCTTTTTTAAGTCCCTTTAATAGAAAATAATTAGCACCGAACATAAACATCATAATGCCAGAATCTACAGTTGCCAGTCGAGCATGGGCTAAAATATTTGGAGAGAATAAAAATAGGATAAAACCTAACAAACCAAAAGATCTTTTTAGGTAAACTGTTATTGTCAAATATACAAAAAATGCACCTAGCAGAGTTAATAATACATTTATGAACCTAGCGGAATTAATGATTTTTATTGCATTGTTGTCGTATAGAAATTTTCCTGCATATATAAGTTCTTTGTTCATATTATAGGAGTATTTTAAGTCGTCACTGATTTTAGGTTTATCTATATTAATAAAAAGCGAAGGAAAGGCGAGTAAAGCTTTTAACAGGGGAGGGTTTTCCGGGTTAATGTTGTTCTTTCCGGTATTTAGATAATGATATCCTGAAGCAATGATTATTCCTTCGTCAAATGTAGGAGATTTTTGTGTATAGCTTGAGATAGAAAACAATATAAAACAGATTGATATAAGCGGTAAGCATAAGAAAATCGTTATTCTTTTAGAAAAGAAGGATGTATTTTTTTTGTTTTCTGACAATTTTTATATTCCATAGAAATTAAAAATATGGGAGCTAATTATAAAACATACACAAATCGTGGAAATAACGGAGCGTTTCCCTCCAGCTTTGAATTTATAAGTGGAGGGGGTTGCTCTGTCAAAACCGCATAGCACAGTGTTTTGCAAACACTTCATAGGTCTATATTTTAAACCGACAGGTTGTATCAACTGCTTTAGCCCAGTTTTCAATCATTTTTTTACGTTTGTAGATATTCAGTTTGGGTTTAAAAGTGTTTTTTACAGCCCAATTTTTTTTAATCTCATCTTTACTGTCCCAGTATCCACTGTGGAGTCCAGCAAGATAAGCGGCACCTAGTGCAGTTGTCTCGGGTAACTGTGCTTGAACAACGGGTATTCCCAGTATATCTGCCTGAAACTGCATAAGAAACGAATTAACAGAGGCTCCACCATCTACTTTTAGCTTAGCTATCCTTTTTCCTGAATCCTGCTGAAGTGCTTCAATCAGGTCGCGAGATAAATATGCAATACTTTCAAGAGCAGCACGTACAATATGTGCATCGGTAGTTCCTCTAGTTATTCCTAGAATAGAACCGCGTGCATCGGGATCCCAGTATGGGGCACCAAGTCCCACAAAAGCAGGAACTAGGAAAACGCCACCTGTATCCTCGACAGAATAAGCCAGTGCTTCAGATTCTTTGGCATCTGAAATAATCTTAACCTGATCTCTTACCCATTGAATTACAGCGCCACCGATAAAGACTGAACCTTCGAGAGCATATTCGAGTCCATCTCCTAGATCCCAAGCGACAGTTGTAAGAAGATTATTCTTTGATACAGCCGGTTTTTTACCTGTATTGATAAGAGCAAAACAGCCAGTCCCATAGGTATTTTTAGCATCTCCGACATCAAAGCATGCCTGTCCAAAAAGCGCAGCCTGCTGATCTCCTGCCATTCCGCATATTGGTATTTCTCTGCCGAAAAATTCAGCTTTAGTATATCCAAACAGGCCACTCGTTGTTTTTACTTCCGGTAACAATTCTCTAGGAACATCAAAAATATCTAGAAGTTCATCGTCCCACTTTCCGGTTTTGATGTTATAAAGTAGTGTACGACAGGCATTAGTAGGTTCTGTGAGATGTTTTCCTGTAAAGTTATAAAGTATCCATGAATCTACAGTACCAAAACAGATTTCACCATTTTTAGCGCGTTCTTGTAGTCCAGGAACATTATCCAGCAGCCATTTTATTTTTGTCCCTGAGAAATAGGCATCAAGCACTAAACCTGTTTTATTTCGAATAATATTTTCAATGCCTGTTTCTGCAATGCTTTTACACATATCAGCAGTTCTTCTACATTGCCACACTATCGCGTTATAAACAGGTTTTCCTGTTTTTCTATCCCAGAGAATAACCGTTTCCCTTTGATTTGTAATTCCGATTGAAACAATTTGTTCCGGTGTAATTCCACTTTTTTTGAAGACATCTTTTGCAACAGACAACTGAGAGTTCCAAATTTCCATTGCATCATGTTCTACCCAGCCTGGTTTTGGAAAAAGCTGCTCAAACTCTTTTTGTTCTGTTGCAATAATTTGTCCTGCATGATTGAAAATAATCGCCCTTGAACTTGTGGTCCCCTGGTCTAATGCGAGAATATATTTTTCCATTGTCTACCTCTCCTTTATATACGTTTTGGTTAAAATTAGTTATTGATTAATCATTGTAACACTTATTCTTCCTCTGATTGTGTTTTAGAAGAATAAAAGCGAGGTTCTACTTCTTCTCGTGAAGGAAGCCTTAAATGCCAGCATGCATAGAACCCACGCCGTACATCGTTAAGAATTACAATAAAACATGGAATTAGTATAAGTGTTACAACAGTCGCGAATAAAACGCCAAATGCAATGGATATTGCCATAGGTATTAATACTTGTGCTTGCATGCTTCTCTCAAGAATGAGTGGCATCAAACCAAAAAATGTTGTCAAAGTAGTAAGCAAAATAGCTCGAAAACGACGTTTTCCTCCTTCACTTAGTGCAGTAAACAAAGGGATACCATGGCCAAGTCGCTCATTAATGCCCTCTATAAGAACAATTGCATCGTTCACAACTATTCCTGATAAGGCTACCATCCCGAATACACTCATGATAGTCAGAGGAATACCAAACAAAATATGTCCAATAATTGCGCCTATTAACCCAAAAGGTATCGTTGTCATTATTACGATAGGCTGTATATATGATCTAAAAATTGATGCAATAATAAAATATATTCCGAACAACGCAATTGGTAGTCCAATAATCAGCGAGGAAAGTGTACTTCCAGCTTCTTTGGACTGGCCCTCTATTGTGTAAGCAATATCATATTTATTTGCGAGTTCGAGTAAAAAGTCGTCTTCTAGATATGATAAAATATTTTGGGCATTTGCTGTATTGGTATCAACATCTGCAGATACGGCCAGCACCCTTTTTCTATCTTTTCTAAAAATGATACTTTGTCCTTCTTTTATCTTGAGATCAGCCACACTGAGGAATGGAACTTTACTTCCGCTAGGGGTACTAATTCGAAGATTTTTAAAGTTTTCAACAGATTTCCTATCATCTTCCGGATACCTGATTTTAACTTTTACGTCATCTCTGCCCCTTTGTATGCGTAGTGCTTCATTCCCGTAGAAACCTTCTCTTACATGTTGAGCCAAATCACTTAGCGTCAATCCTAGGTGGTAGGCATTAGGTTTCATTGTAATAATGAATTCTTTTTCTCCTGCCCGATAATCTGTTTGAGCATCAAAGACCCCGACAATAGTATCAAGTTTAGCTACCAGGGCATCTGATGCTTTTACCAATTCATCCTGTCTTTCAGAGTATAGCTTTATTTCAATTGGATCGCCTCCGGGTCCATGCTGTATTGTCCCAAATTTAGTACTTATTGCACCAGGAATATTGCCCAGATTTTTTTGCCATTTTGCTACAAGTTTGGTATAATAAATATTTCTTTCTTCAGAAGGTAACAGCTCAATCATTATTTCCAAGAGGTTACTGCTTTGGCCGGATTTCCAGCCGCTTGAAGTGCCAATCATAGAGAAGGCGGAAAGAGTCAGCTCTTTTCCAGTTCTTTTTTTATATTGATCAGCGACCTTATACCACGCATTAAGAATTTCATCTGCCATTGCTTCTGTATTTTTCAAAGGAGTTCCGGGGGCCAGCCTTACTTTTGCCCTAATAAAATCATCATCAATCTTTGGGAAAAAGACAAATTTAATGAAACTTCCCCCTACAAGACCACCAATTGTTAGCAGCACTGCAATACCAATTGACAATGCAACATATCTATAATGTAATATTTTTTCAATAAGCGGCCCATATATACGTTCAATCACAGTATCCAGTCCCTCTGCGACAAATAAGCGTGCTTTACTCAAATAAGGTACGTTAATTTTTGGTTTTCCAATATCTTTGGGCAGGTGCCGTAAATGCACAGGAAGTATAAATAATCCTTCAATCAACGATACAGCCAAAGCTGCTACAACGGGAATAGGAATTTGGCCAATAAATTTCCCCATGACTCCTTCTATAAAGAAAAGAGGAAGAAAAGCAACAATTGTAGTCATTACAGCTGCTATAACGGGTAATGCCACTTCAGCTGTACCATTTACGGCTGCATCCAAGCCGGATTCGCCTTTTCTTCGTCTAGAGTAAATCGATTCACCGACGACAATTGCATCATCAACGATCAGGCCAAGCACCATAATAAGTCCGAACATAGTAATCATATTCATAGAACAACCGAAGTATGACATAATTGCTAAGCCACCTGCGATGGATACTGGAATTCCCATAGCAACCCATAAGCTCAATCGAATATCAAGAAATAGCCATAAAATAAGAATAACAAGAACTAATCCGATTATTCCGTTACTGACCAAAATATTTAATCTACCATTAATAATTCGAGATATATCAAAACATTTTGTTATATGTAAATTATTAGGGAATGTCTTTTGTTTTTCTTTTAAAAAGGCCGCGACAGTTTCAGAAATTTTTATAGAGTCTTCATTGCCAGTTTTATAAACAGCAATCATCACACAGGGTTTTCCGTTAAACCTCAGAACGCTTTTTTTGTCTTCATTGAAAGTATCTCTGATTTTAGCAATTTGCCCAAGAGTAATAACTGTACCGTCTTTCCTCGTAATAATAGGAACATTCTGATAAGACTTAGCATTATATTTTCTTCCCATTACCCTAAGGCGAATATCCTCAGCACCACTTCGAATAATTCCGGCGGGGAAGTTCATTCCATTTTTACTGACAGCATCAGCAATACTTTTAAATGTAAGATTATATTTCCTTAAAATCTGTTCGGATATTTCAATAGAAATTTCATCATCGCGGATCCCCTGAATATCAACCTGGCTTATTCCGTCCAGAGCCAGTAGCTCCTGCTCAAGTCCTCTTGCTGTATTTTTTAACTGTCTTTCCGGTAAATCACCCCACAAAGCTATAAACAGTACTTGTTTTCTAATTGTCATTTCAGCTACAATGGGAGGTTCGGCATCTTTAGGAAAGGTAGTAATTGAATCAACCTCTGTTTCAATTTTATCCTTTATTTTAGAAACATTTAGATTGTCGAAGCATTCTACAGTGGCAGACCCAAGGCCTTCCTGTGCGGTAACAGTAATATTTTTTACACCTTCAATACCGCTTAAAGCTTCTTCCAGCTTAAGACAAATTCCTTCTTCAATCTCTTCGGGGTCAGCCCCTGGATAAGCAACGCTCACACTTACTGTATCCAAAGAAAACTCAGGGAAAACTTCGCGAACCATTGTATATGAAGCAATAACACCACATAACAGTATCAGCAACATTAGAATATTTGCAAGTACTGGGTTTTTAAGAAGAGCTCTTATAATATTTTTTATCATAATCAGGATTTAACTATTTGTTGTTTACTATTACAGTTTTTACTTTTGAACCATTTACAACTCCATAAGGGATACGCTGATTTATTATTTTTTCTCCAGCATCAAGGCCTGATGAAATAATGACCTGATCCTGCCGTGAACTTTTAATGTTGACTTCTTTTTCATGAACAACATTGTTTTTGTCAACAACGTAAACATGGCCGTTTAGCTGTAAGGCAGACCAGGGTATTTTAACTACATTCTTTAATTCTTTGCCGGTAAAGCTCACCTGACAGTACATTCCGGCAACTAAAGGAAGCCTATTTGTACTTTTCCCAATAAATTTAGTTGGTGTTACTACAACAGTTACAGTGCGTGTTTCCGGATCAAATTTTTCTATCCTGGAAATTTTTCCTTCCCATACACACATATTTGGTTCCTCTGTCCACCTTATTAAAACAGAGGTGTTTTGATCATATTTGAACCAATGTTTATAATTGTTGGTCTTTTCTGGAACAAGATCAAGTATAGTCGCAGCTTCTCTAGTATCAAGAGAAACAGAAATTAACAGAGAACTGTCATCCACAACTTCAAAAAGCGGCTGCGCTTTTAGCTTTACAATATATTCATTTTTCTCGATATTCACATTTTCAAGCCTGCCCGTAATCGGACTTTTTATATCGCATCTCTCAAGATCTAGTTCAGCCCGCATTTTTTCAGTCTCAGCTATTTCTGTATTTGCAATTATAGAATTTAAACCAAGTTCTGCCTTTGAAATATCACGTTTCATTTTAAGATAAGTCTGGTGTACTTCAATACGCGCTTGCTCAGCACGTTCAAAAAGTTGAGCAGAAACGGCTTTTTTCTTAAATAACTGAGCCTGGCGGTTATAATCAGCCTCAGATAATTGCAGTTTAATTTCTAATATTTTCAGAATTTCTTTATTGTCTTTTATTCCCTGTTTTTGGATGGCTAGTTCTGCATTATTAGAGTCAATATTGGCAATAGCTCGTTTTAGTGCTATTTGATAATCATTTTTCTCGATTTTAGCTAAGATAGTACCTTTGGTAACCAGAACACCATTTTTGAGGTTGGGCATAACATAAACAATTTTACCATCAATTGGAGAACTGACCGCAATTCGCTGTACAGGCTCAGCAGTTCCATATCCAACAACTACTTCTTTAATGCTTTCTTTTTTTACAGGTATTGTAATTAATGTTTTTATTAGGCGGTCACTGTTTTTCTGTTTTGGCTTTGGTTTTATGGAGCCCAGAATTAGAAATGCGATTAGTCCAATTCCTAAAATAACAAAACATGTAAGAAGCCTGACAGCAACTTTTTTTCTATTACCCTTTTCAAGCTTTGATAATAAATTTTTAATTTTATCTTTCATAATTTTATCCGTGAATTTAGTGTAAGATGTATAAAAAGGACAATTCTAGTGAACTTAAATATGAGCTTGGATAACTCATTTATAAAAAAATAAGCTAAACTTTTCAATTATTCATATTCTTTGGGGACTGCACAGATCATTACCATAGTTTCACTATTTGAGCTGTTTCTATACTGATGTTTTTCGTTAGGCAGCACTAAAGCAAAATCTCCTTTTCTCAAATTCTTTTTTTCTCCTGATTCAGTTACCAGACAACCTTCTCCCTCAATTACATAGTTCAGGTGCTCAAAAGGATGAGTATGATACGGAGTATGTCCATTGGATTCTATGCTGAAAACTCTGAATGAAAAAGTTGGAGAACCATCAGCAGAGGCAATAGGTACTTGCTTAAATACATTTTCTGCGCCATCCATTTTTGCTTTAACTTTAGAAATGCTATCTATATTGATGATTTTCACGTTTTGTCCCTCGTTCACATTAATTTATGGATAAGTATAATTATAGCTTAAAAGGTAATGTTTTTCCAGAGTTGAACGTTCTCTTGAACCTACAATATATTAAGAGGACATTTCTTTCAAGATTGATTGTAATTATTAAGAAACTTTGAGATAGCGTTAAGGTTTTTTCCTATTGCTGTTTCATCAGACAAAACAATTCCTTTAAAACCGTTTTTTTCTGTATCGTACAGGTGAACAATCTCAGAACGGGTAGGTTCTGAAAAATGGGTCATGTGTTCCAAGACCTGTCCAGCGAGAAAACAGTCATTTTTTAAATTTTGAATTTGTGATACGAAAACTGACTGAAGACGACCCAACTCAAATATTCCGGCCTGCGCACCAAGATCACCTCTGCAAAACCAAATTTCATCAAATTTACGATCTAATGAAGCGACATTATCAAGTGCTTCTGGCCGTTCAATTTTTGCAATAATGCGGCGATTGCCTGTATAGGGTCTGATTTTATTTACTTCGTCGCCGTCATGTGCAAATGAAAAAGCATATTCAGTGAAGTTAAATTTTTGTGACAACTTTATAATATTATGGTCTTTTTCAGTTAATTCGTGGAACGGTATTGGGTGGTTTTGTCTATTAAGCCCTTTGTTCGATGATAACGGACCATTTTGCATGGTCAAAGCTTCTGCCCTGTTTTTTTCAAGTTTTGTTATTTTTAGAATAATCTTTGCATCGTTAAGGAAAATAATATCGCCCGGAGTTAATACCTGAAAGAGAATTTTATGCGGTACTGGTATATCTTGAACAGAACTTGATGCTTTTTCAAATACAAGAGAAACTGTTTCAGGAATAGATTCAACTGTCGGATATTTGCCAATTCGCATCTTTGACCCTTGTAGGTCGATAACAATGGGGATTTTATGTCCGGTTTTCTCAAAAATATTTTTAAGTTTTAACAACCAGTCATTCAGGTCTGTGACGTTTATGTGTGAGGTATTTAATCTAAAACGGTCAGCGACTTCTAAAAGAGATAAGATAGCATCTTCTTCAGTGCTTGCAGGACCAAGTGTTAAAACATTTTTAAGCATAATTTAATTCCTTTTCAATAAATCTTTCAGTGCCAGAAAATCAACCCTAGAAGTAAGACTTATACTAATAGGTGTGACTGATACAATTTTATCAACATATATGGCATGTATATCAGTTCCAACTTCCAGTGATTCAACATCTAAATCAATTGCTGTTTTTCCGTCGCCAAGCCTGCTTTGTAATGAGGGATTATCCAGCACGGTTGAATAGTATGGAGTAGTAGCCTGTTTTGTTATTTTCCATGCAGTTGAACTGTTCGCAGTATCAGGAACATCAATTTTTAAAACATCAACATCAAACGGTAGATTTTTAGTTAAAAGCTGCTCTACGAAATACCTCAAGAAATATTGTGTTCCAGTCCAATTCTGCTTAGTATATTTGTGATGAGATTCTATGTCTGTTTCTTTGGATATTGCAATTGAAGGTATACCAAAAGTAGCTCCTTCCAAAGCCGCTCCAACTGTACCTGAGCTGGTAATTGTTGCTCCAATGTTTTCACCGTAATTAATTCCTGAAATAATTAAATCCGGTTTTTCGACAGGAAAAAGAACAGCCAAGCTATGCCTAATTAGCAGTGCGGGTGAACAGTCACATTGATATGCCTCAACCTTCACTCCATCAATCTCATAATCAGTAGGCTGTAGCAAAGCGTCTCTGTTTCCTTTTAAACTACGTCCCATAGCTGTCTGCTGAGTGGACGGCGCAGCTACGATCACATCTCCATATTCATTTCCTACCTGAGCTGCTGCAAGAAGTCCTGGAGAGTTAATGCCGTCATCATTTGTAATTAGAATTTTAATTTTTTTCATAATTTATTCCATTTGGGTTTAATAGGTTAAAAAATAAGCGAAGCTACAATCAATGTAAGAATAACATTTAGGCCTAATAGACACAAAATGCTCATCCCGAGAACTGATATTATAACAGGATTAAATAATATCATCTCTATGCCACTTATTTATATAATTATTAAAATTTGTTTTTGTAACTTAGCCCTGATATAACTAAATAAAAATATTAACTATTGATATAATATTAAGATTAACTAAAGATATCATAATCCTCAAGATAAAAACTTGTTTTAGCTAGTCTTGAATATTTTTATGCATTATTGTATAATTATTAAAAGTTCTTTTGAATTAAATAGCAACTTAATTTATATATCAGCCTGATATTTGTAACCAAAAAATTTATATTTGAAGTGCACAGTAATTTGCTTTTTAACTATGTTCATAGTCAACAAGTTGTTAACTTGCACAATAAAATATAAAGACAAAAACAAGATTTATCTTGAATACACTAAAATTAATAATAATAAAAGAAAGAAAAAAACATGAAAAAGGTACTAATTTCACTCGGCATGGTGATAGAGCGCCTTTTGCAAAGATAGATAATGCCAAGTATAAATGGGATGTTCCTCTGTCTGAACTAACACCCGTAGGGATGAATCAAGAATATAATCTTGGTAGGAAGCTTAGACAAAGATATGTAGAAGATATGAAACTTCTTAAAAGTGAATATGTTGATCAGAGTATTTTTGTGCTATCCAGCTATTCAAATAGAACAGATGAAAGTGCGGAGAGTCTTCTTATGGGGCTTTATCCTCCAGGTACAGGTCCTTTGATGGAGAACAAAAAAGAAGCTCTTCCTTATAGATTCCAGCCTATTCCTATTATGATTTTACCAGAAAGTTCCAAACTTTTAATGTACCCATACCCTGAATATGTAAAAATTATCCAGAAGTATGTATATAATACAAAAGTGTGTCAGGACAAGGAAAAGGAACTTGCACCGGAATTTAAAAAATGGAGCAAAATACTTGGTAATAAAATATCAGGATTGAATGATGTTCTTGCTATCGGTGATACCTTAATAGTAGCTAAAGCACATGGCAAACCACTCCCTAAAGGGCTATCTCAGGAGGATGCCAACAAGATAATTGAGATTACAAGCTGGGGACTTGCTCTTCAGTTCAAGGAACAGAACGTTGCTTATTTAATGGGTGCTCAGCTTGTTAACAGAATAATCAAGAACCTGAATGATACTGCATCAGACAAATCAAAGTTTAAAATGATTTATTATTCAGGTCATGACCTTACACTGTTGCAGACAATGGGAACTTTGGGGATACCTCTCGAGAAAGCACCTGGATATGCATCCAATATGCAGTTTGAACTTTATAAGGGCGGATCTGAGTATACAGTGAAAATCAGATATAACGGTGATTTTATAAAACTTCCTATTATGAATGATGATAACAGCTGTACACTTGACGCACTGACTAACTATATGAAAAGCATAAATAGCAAATATGGTAAATCAAAATCCTAAAGGCAATAACCTTTGTTATAGAATTATAGGTTAAATTCAAAAATAACAAAAAAGAGACGCTAGGAACAGAAAAAATTATGCTATCACATAAAGCATTAATAGATGATATAAATAGTTGTACGCTTACAGAGAATGAAGCCGCGTTCTGGTGGTTGGGGCAACATAGTTTTATTTTAAAGACCTACAGCAAGATAATTTATTTTGATCCTTTTCTTTCAGAACATCCAAACCGTCTTCTTCAGCCTCTTTTAAATGCAGCGGAGCTTAGGGAAAACGCTGATATTGTCCTGGGAAGTCATGATCATATTGATCATATTGATCATGATCTTTTAAAGGACGTAGCTGCACAGGGAAATAGTATAACTTTTATTGTTCCCGAACTTTTACGCAAAGGGCTGCAATCAGAATTGAACATTAATCATGCACAAATATTTGGTTGTGATGATGATTGTAGTATTGAATTAGAGGAGGTTAAAATAACCGGAATTGCAGCAGCACATGAATTTCTTGATCAGGATGAAAAAACAAAACAATATCCCTATTTAGGTTATATAGTGGAAGTAGATGGTATGGTCTTTTGTCATTCAGGTGATACATGTATTTATGAAGGAATGTATCAAAGGCTTAAACAGTGGAATTTTGATATTGTCTTTTTACCAATTAACGGTAGAGATGCAGGACGCCTGCGTTCCGGCTGCATTGGCAATATGACGTATCAGGAAGCTGCAGATCTCAGTGGAGCATTAAAACCAAAATTAACGGTACCCGGGCATTATGGGATGTTTGCAAAAAATACAATCGATCCTGATCTATTTAGAGATTATATGAATGTAAAATATCCCGATTTAAAAGTATGTGTTTGTGAACCTGGAACAAAATATATGTATAGGAAAAATATTTAGACGTTAGACGCTAGAAACATTGGAAATTTGACGAAGCCGTGATATTGGAGTCAAAAATAAAATATGAAAATTGAAAAGAACAATTTTTTGACCTGGTGGGAAAAAAACAAAAACAGTTATGACGCTGTCTACTTCGATATTGACGGCACATTGATGGCCGGAATAACAGCGTTGCCAGGAGCAGCTGAATTAATCGAATTATTAGAGAAAGCTAACTTTCCATTTATATTTTTAACAAATGATGGATATCATTCTACAGAAATGAAAGCAAAACGCTTTCAAGACGCAGGAATTGTTATCAATTCAAAGAATATTATTTCATGTGGTAATGCGCTGGAGTATGTTGTAGAAGATAAAAAACTGTATGATTGTAAGTTTTTTCTTATGGGAGAATTTGGAGATCCTCTGTATACTGATGCCTGTAATCTAAAAGTAACACGAGAAGTTTCAGAACTCGAAACATGTGATTGTGTAATTGTTGGCGAAATGAATTATGACTGGGAAGAAGTCATTAATGAAGTTATAAATTTTTTTATTGCCCAACCAGAAACACATTTTATAATACCTAACCCTGACAGTTACTGGCCTACTGGAAATAAGAAGGAAATACATGTAGGCTCTGGAGGTGTCGCAAGGTTTATTTTAAAAATATTACAGGAATACGGACTGAAAATTGAACCAATTTATCTTGGAAAACCCCACCCGGCAATATATCGTCATACCCTTCGTATAATGCATAATAAATACAGTAAATACTCCTTTAATGATAATGAAAGAATTCTTGTAGTGGGTGATTCTCTTAAATCGGATATTGATGGGGCTAATAGGATGGGATATACCTCTACATTATTACTTACAGGAATTACAAATGAGGAACATTTGAGGCAGCAAACTGAAATAATTCCTGATTTGGTCTTTAGATCAATAGGCTGACGATGGATGAAAATAATATTGATTATTCGAATTATCCTATATTCGGAGGTAAGGGGCAGCTTTCCGAACTGTCAGTTTTTTGACTTACATTGGGATAGAAACCGACTAATTAGTGTCTGGGAGAAAATTGTTTAAGGTTTTAAGGTTTAGGATGTTAGGTGTTAGTAAAATCTGAGTATTTAATTTGAATCCAATAGGTTTTGAGTTCAAATTATATTGACACTACTCAAAAACCCAAAACATTCAGAGGAATATACCTATAATGCGTAGAAGATTCGAAGTCAATCCCGGTTTATCAATCACTCCCATAGAATCCGTAAAACTCCCTTTAAAAAGTAGAGATGAACTTCCTGCTATTCTTTCAGGACTTCAGTGGATATTCAGCAATACAGAGTTAAACGAAGATATTTTTAAAATAATAGAAAAGAAAGTTATTGCCTGCAATAATACAATTGGCCGTCCCGGAATGGATTTATGGCATATTTTTGTTCTTGCAACTGTAAGGCTTGGCCTTGATATTGATTTTGATAAACTTGAAGACCTTGCCAATCATCACAAACTTTTACGTTTAATTCTTGGGGTGGAAAGTATTTGGAGTGAAAAAGTTTTCAACTATCGAACAATAAATGATAATGTTTCCCTTCTGGATGAAGATACTTTAAAAGCAATAAACCTGATTGTTGCAAACCATGGTCGTCTTCTTCTTAATCACGGTAAACCGGGCATGACAATCGATAAAGCGGATGTTGCTGCTTTTGTTGATGACGTGTGTTTTCGCGATTGCTTAGAATTATCTGCTGTGCCATCAGAAAGATCTTAACCATCCTACCTTTATTATTTGTCGCAGTTCTCGGCCGTTCCTACAGTTATACATCTGTGCACCCCTCCTATGAAAATAATTGACATATTTTGGTACAAAAAAAATGGCCTATGAAGAATATATTCCACTTGATTTTTCTCCACTGGACAACTCAGTTTCAAATAAAGTGGGTGTATCCTGGACCTACAAAAAACATGATGGTTATGCCCCCAATCTTCAAGTATCCCAAAACCCATGGCTGTATGCTCAACTGCAAACTACGTCCCGGGATTCATCACTCCTGTAAATACTAGACATAGTCTTAACATGATAAAAGATCTTGAAACTGCCTGAAAACCCTCCTTGCTCGGCTGGGTTCCGCTCCTGATTGTGCAACAACTCTTGAGGAACTGCTAACACGCGGTGCCGCTTTCATAATCAAACACAATCTGCGAAAAGAGCCGAATAAACTATGGTTGAGTTTGGCACGACGTGTCGGTCAGTCTAACAGTCCACGTGAAGGCAATACAGTATTTACAGGCGGAGCCAGCCATGTCAAAGTTGTGGGTCCTGATGATTTAGCTCCTATTTTTGCGGTATTTGAAGTCACAGAACGGACTCCTGTCAAGTATGGGCAGGAACTGCTGATTCCTGACATTGATGTCAATACAATCTGGACAGTTCTGCCGGATAACGCCCAAACAGTCATTGGGCTTTATCACAACCACAGCACCAGCGAACAGTACCACAGCGAATTGAAATCCGATCTTGACTTTGAACGTTTGGCATCAAGTAAATTTATCACCAATGCTATACTGCTTGTGTAGGCGAATTTGGCCTGCGATGCCTTGCGCCTCCTCGGACAATCCATCCTGATAATGAAAGAAATTATGCCTCGTAAGTTTAATGGTCGACGTAGAAGATTACGCTCGGTTATACAGGATTTAATATATCTTGCATGCAAGAGAACCCGGCATTCCGGATCAATATTTTTGAAATTTGGGAGACATTAACCTGGGATCGGAATCCTCCTGCAATTACATCGCAATGTTTTGCTACATGACGAATTAAGTTTAAGGTAGAGGTAAGCATATAGGGAAAATGTGTCAAAAAGTCGAGATTTTTACAGTCAAACTGCTAAAATAAACACCAAATAAATAAAAAGGTAAAAAGGTGTCTGTTGCAACGAGAGCAGACTGTGATAATTGAGTAAAATGGCTAAAAACCAGCCAATTAATTGACAAAAAACGTAATCCGGAAATTCTTTCACGGATTCAGGTTATAATCATTTTATTGCTACAAATAATCTAAATACAAAATAAGGTGGCAAAATGAATACATTAAGTAGAACTGTATGTGTTGTGTTGTTAATCTTTGTCACAATTCCAGCCATTTCTTCTTCTGAAACAAACCAACTAACAAGATTAGTTGAAGATAAAGTAAATTATCTATCAAGTATAGTTATAGGGTTTAAACAAGATATTAAGAATACGCAAAATCCTGAGCTAAAAGCAGCTAAAATAAATTTGTTTCTTGCCAATGTTATAATGCTTGGAGCAGAAATTGAATTAGTTAAAATACAAAGGAAAGTTGAACAGGAAAAGCAGTCAAAAATGAGCAAAAATAGTAACACTGGAATGCTAGAATCCAGCTATGGTCATAGAAAATTTAATATAACTATGCTGAAATTTAAAGATTGGCAAAGAGGCGTTGATGAGTTTACAGAGCAAACTATGATTATAAACAAAAGGTCTTCCAAAGACAGCGCTTTCATTTGAACATCAATCGAATGATGCGATGGATAGACTTTTTCGGGAAGGTTCTGAGTTTAATGAGTTTATAGATAACTTGATTATTAATACTAGTAACACAATGGATAACTCGTCAGGAAACAAAACATCAGACATGATAAAAAAGACCAGACTAATTGACCAGCAAAAAGCAAAATTAGACATGATTAAGGGAGCAGACAAAACTAAAAACGAAATAGTTAAAGGGTCAGCTAAAAAGCTGGATCAAGGATAAATTCACAACAGGCTTGCGTTGAATACAGTTTTCACGGACTTTATTTCTTCCCTCTGCCGGGAAATTTCCCTTTGTACTGTGCGTTCTGACCTATTTGTAGCTCTTGCTATATACTTTACTTAACTGGAAACATTACACTAATCCCGCCGCTACAATCCAGTTTGTCTCCTTTTTTAACCAATCTATCAGGGAACTTATCTCCTTCTACAGCAACTTTCCAGGAGCTACATCCCTCGGGAAGCCATGGAGCAGTAACTTCGGCATTCGGATCCGGGCAGTACAACACTTTAATTTCACCAGTTTCTGTGCCAGGATTTAATGTTATATACATTTGAGTGCTAGGTTTATTATATTCGCACTTAACCCTACTGTTAACATCGCTCCAACTACTAAACCTTAAATCTGGATTATCATTCCTGATTTTTATCATTTTACTATAATACTCAAAAACATCATAATTTTCTGCTTTTAAATTCCAGTCAATCTTATTTACCGATATAGGTGATTCGTAACTGTTATGATCCCCCTTTTTAGTTCTCAAAAATTCATCACCACATTGGAAAAAAGGTATTCCCTGTGATGTCAATAGTATTCCTATACCAAGTTTGTTGATTTTTTCCAATTCGTCCTTATCCTTAGATGTATTTGGGGTCCAGTTATCTTTATTAACTTTGCCTTTTGTCATTCCCCAGGCCAATATTTTATCCCAATAGGTCAACCCGTCGTGACATGTAATGTAGTTAATACATTCGCCAGGAAAGTCTGCATATTGCGCATCCCATACATTAGGAAGCGGTGGAGGTAGATTCAATGAAATATTGTTTAAGTATCTGATAGCCCCTCTGATCCCCTGAGACACAGTCAACAGTGTAATATCTCCTTTATTTTTTTCATTAAAAATATATCCTCCGCCACCACCATCATTTTGATTACCTCTCAAAACATCTCTGTATGATGGATCAAATGCGCCGACCCCTGGTTTTAGCTTATCTTCGTAAACACATTCAGTACATGCACAATTACCCGGTCTG
This sequence comes from uncultured Victivallales bacterium, assembly GCA_964625675.1. Lineage (GTDB taxonomy): Bacteria > Verrucomicrobiota > Lentisphaeria > Victivallales > GWF2-38-69. Next base: position 30,093 of record CAZVCD010000006.1, read on the forward strand.
TAATTAAGATTTTCTTTATACGAATTATCCGCAGCCCAAGGTTCACCATAGCAAAGCAGCTGCCTGTCAGGAAATGCTTTATATAGAAACTCATTCCATTTTTGGATTGTTTTATATTCAGCCCATCCAAGTAAGTCAAATCTAAAACCATCCATATTATACACATCTGCCCAGAATTCCATCGAATCCATTATCATATTGCTGACCATAGGATTCTCTGTATCAATTGTATTTCCACAACCTGTAATATCCTTTAACATATAATACTTATCAGTAATATCTTTAAAAATAAAGCCGTAGGTATGGTTATATACAACATCCATAATAACTCTGATTCCGCTCCGGTGAAATTTGTTGACCATATCCTGAAGTTCTTTAAATCTTCCATAATAATCAGCAGCAGTTAAAGCAGAAAATTGTTGTTGGGGAATAAAATAATTCAGTGTGCAATATCCCCAGTTATATTCATGACCAGCATAACTAAAACTCATAATAGGCATTATTTGAATATGATTAATACCGAGTTCTTTTAAATGATCAATTCCGGTTGCCAGGCTTGATCCAGGTAAAGTTGTATCAGCCTCAACCATACCCGGAAATGTTCCTCTGTAGTTCACATCTACGCCAGATGATTTATCTATAGTGAAATCAACAACACTCGCTTCATATACAATGGAGTCTGTAAAATGATTTAATTTGGGAGCTTCTATAAGCTTTAATTCAGACTTTACTTTATCAATATCTATAACAACTCCGTTTCTAAGCGGAGTATATTTCAAGCACCCTTCTTGAGTCGAAGGATCTGTTTTGGTATTATTCGCTCCTGCCACCATTTTAGCGTAGGGATCTCTGACCTTATTTCCGTTTATAAAAAAATAGTATTCGCAACCTTCTAGGTTTTTAGAAATCTTAACTGAGTATACATCTGTGTAACTCTTCCCGTACTTATCAGTAAAGTTATCTATTTTAACTAATTTGATTTCAGAAAAATTTCCTGTTTTTTCTGTGTCTACAAAGACGCTTACATCATTATATGTAGGAGACCAAATTGAAAATTCAGTAGATACGCTGTCATTCGTTTTTCTTAAATTGGCACCTAAAGAATCGTATGAAGCAATTGATATATTTTGAAACCCTAAAGTTATCAATATACATAGAAACATGTATAATTTTAATTTGTTCATAGTATGGCTTTCTCGTTATAGTTATAGTTCGCAATTGTCTACCCAATTAATGCTAACTGCATTATATAATATCACCGCTTAACTATCTCTTCTTTTATCAAAAAAATAAAAATCATTCACTTGCCAAAAGCTAATAAAATAAACACTCGTTTTGAGTAGAGTACAATTTTATCCAGTAGTGGACGAATTTTACCACTATAAGATGACCTTTATATAGAGCAAATCAAGTTAAACTTGTTTTTGTCTTTTTATTTCTATTTGGATCCACAATCATGTTGACTATGAATATGTTAAACAGCAAATTCCTATACACTTAAAACTATTTTCCCCTCGTATTCACTCATTAGGAAGCTAAGAAGGTAGGAACGGCTCTTCGAGCTGTCCGTCAACGAATCGCGCTATCTGCATAGATACGAAAAAACGACTGATTGATTATTAAAAATCTGTTCAAAGTCATCATTTGGAATCAAAGTCATCGTGAGTATCAATAGCTTTTTTATTAGGACTTACTACTGATACATATAATACAAATGTAACTAATAAAAACATCAGTTCATAATATATCAGTTGTTGTCCGGCACTAAAAATGGCCCAAAATGCATATACACAGGCAAAAAGGGAAAGGGCTATATGAGTAATTGTAGACTTTAATACTCTAGTTTTTGTTAATACTAAACTTGCAGCAGCCACATAGAAGTACATAAACAGGGCTATGGATGTTGCTAAAAGAATAATAAAATTAAACTGTTCAACTAAATTGGGAGACATGGTTCCTAGTAAAAGGAATGATATTAATATAGAAGTTACTATTGTAGCATTCGCAGGAACATCATTTTTATTTTTTTTAGCAAAAAATTTAGCAAACGGAAACAGGCCATCCTCTGCCGCCCCCAAGGCTATTTGGCCTTGAAGCAAGACCCATCCGTTCAGCGCACCTAAACACGAGATAATAGCGCCAATAGCAATAATATATCCACCAATATTGCCAAACATTATATTAGCTGCATCTGCAAAAGGAGCTGTTGATGCACGCAACTCCTGATTTGGGATCATCCCCATAACAACAGTAGTACTCAATATATATATAATTGCGACAAACACAGTCCCTATTATAGTTGCTCTGGCAATATTCTTTTCTGGATTTTTAACCGATCCGGCAGGTACAGTTGCAGACTCTAAACCGATAAAACCCCATAGAGTGAAAGTAGCAGCCAAAGAAATAGCCGATATATTTGACATATGAGGTTTTGTAACATTAACGCTTTGAGTAAGATATTCAGGGTGAAAATAAGACCAACCCAAAAGAATGACAACGGCAATTGGTATTAACTTCAGAATAACTGTTATTGATTGAACAAAACCGACATGCTTAACTCCCATTATATTTATAAATGTAATAGCCCATAAAATACATAAAGCTGTAAGAAAAGATACATGGGGATTTGCAAGGCCCGGGAAAAAATATCGAAGATAACCAATACAGGCTACAGTAATAGCAGTATTACCTATCCAGCAGGAAACCCAATAACAAAATGAAGTCTGAAAACCTATAAAATTACCAAAACCTTTTCTTGTATAGGCATATGGCCCTCCTATTTTTGGTATTTTACTCGCAAGTTTTCCAAAGACCAAAGCAAATGCTATCGCGCCCATACATGTAAATATCCATGAAAATAAACTAAGCGAACCTATCGTTGAAAGCGTTGAAGGCAATAAATATGCACCTGAACCTACAAGATTTCCTATAACAAGGGCTATAAGCATACCCAGCCCCAGTTTTCCTTTAGACATATAATCTCCCTCAATGTAAACTTGTTTTTGTCTTTTAGTTTTATCGCAGTTAAACTTTGTTAGTTATGAGTAAGTTAAAAAGCAAGCACCTGTACACTAAACATAAAAGCCATGTTATATGGTCCAATATAGCTTAGTTATCGTTGAAAGCAACGCTTCAAGCTTCTTCAATTTCTCTAACCAAGGCATTGAGGTATAGATTGTGTAAGATAAAAAGGAAGTTTCTTTTACGATTCAAGAATAACAGTTGAACAGGCGTATTCCTGTTCGTGACTTATAGAAATGTGAATTTTAACAATGCCCATTTCTTCCGCTGTTTTTTGGGCATCCCCGGAAATATGACACACTGGATTTCCCTGTTTTTTATTACTTATCTCAATGTCTGTCCAGCTGCATTTTTCTCCAATACCTGTTCCCAGCGCCTTTGAGAATGCCTCCTTGGCGGCCCATCGTCCGGCAAAAAAAGCAGCAGAATTTTTACGCAATTCACCTTCTTTAAGTTCACTCTTTGTAAAGACTCTAGCTAAAAAGGATTCTTTATGTTTTGCCAAAATTTCCCTTATTCGCCTTATCTCTACAATATCTGTTCCAATTCCATAAATCATCTTATTCTCGTACTGTTCAAGTTAAACTTGTTTTTGTATTTTAGTTTTGTCGCATTGTTAAACTTTGTTGGCTATGAGTAAGTTAAAAAGCAAATTACTATACACTTAAATTATACTCAATACATTTTTTCCATTCTGCTATTGCGGGATTACATTAAACAATATATTGTTTTTGTATTAAAGTCCAGTATTATTAACAGTAACGTAGTGTATATAAAAGTTACAGTTAAATAGTGAATTTTAAAAACCTCCAAAGGTTAGTTGCATTAGGTATACCAGATAAACTTTTCATAGATGGTCCAAGTATGATCAATACAAAAACAAGAATTGTTATTACGGGAATCGGTCTAACCTCTCCCAACGGGAACAACCTAACCGAATACAGACAGGCTCTCCTCTCAGGCAAATCCGGGATAACAAATATTGAACATCGCTATATTGGAAATGTCCATGCAGGTGTTTGCAACTTTGATACTTTAAAGTACCAGAAACGCAAAGAACTGAGATACGGAACCAGAGCCGGCTCAATATCTATTTACTGTGCAAACGAAGCTCTGCAGGATACGGCTCTTGACTTGGATAAAATAGATAAATCAAAATGCGGTATTTTTATTGGAATCACTGAACATGGTAATGTAGAAACTGAAAATGAAATTTTTAATCTCCACCAGTTTAATGACGAAACTAGATTCTGGAATCATTACCATAACCCCAGAACTGTAGCAAATAACCCTGCAGGAGAAACTTCCATTAAACTCGGCATAACTGGCCCTCACTATACTATTGGTGCCGCATGCGCGGCAGGAAACTCCGGAATTATCCAGGGAGTACAACAGCTTCTTTTAAACGAAGTAGATATAGCATTTGCAGGTGGTGTTTCTGAATGCACCGGTTCATTTGGTATCTTCGCAAGCTTTAAAAGTCAAAATGCATTGGCATATCACAGTGACCCCGCTAAAGCGAGTCGCCCATTTGACATTGATAGAAATGGCATAGTTGTATCTGAGGGAGGATGTATCTATATTCTCGAAAGACTTGAAGACGCACAAAAACGCGGCGCTAAAATTTATGCAGAAATTATAGGGTATTCTCTTAATTCAGATGCTTATAGTTTTGTCCTTCCCTTTCCCGAAAGGCAGAAAGAATGCATGCAACTTGCAATCAAAAAAGCAGGAATTAATCCAAATGAAATAGATTTGGTTAACACTCATGCAACAGGAACAAAGTCCGGAGACATTAATGAAATTGAAGCAGTTCGAAATGTTTTTTCTGATTCATCTCCTTATGTTAATAATACAAAGGGGCATATAGGCCATACTATGGGAGCCGCCGGAGCGCTAGAACTAGCCGGCAATATTCCTTCTTTCACAGATAATACAATTCACCCATGTATAAACATTGACAACCTTGATCCTGACTGCAAACTTGATAACCTTGTAATTAAAAAACCAATCACTGATAAGAAAATAAATATAATAATGAATAATTCATTTGGAATGCTGGGAATCAATTCTGCAGTCATAGTAAAACGATACCAAACAGAAAATATAAGTCCCTTTGAATAACCGGGAAGTAGGGGCGCAATGCTTGCGCCCAATCAGTAATCAGTAATCAGTAATCAGTAATCAGTAATCAGTGATCGGTAATCAGTTTTCAGACATGCTCTAGCTTAACCTGAAAATTCATAAAAAAAATACCTTTTCTCAATTGAATAAGCCGCAAAAAATAACTAAGTTTCTTGTGTGACACACACAATATCACATTACATGTAAAAATTAAAAGATAAAAACAAGGTTTTCCTTGATGTTAAAAAAAGAAATAGAAGAACTACTTATTGAAATAATTCAGGACATCCTTCCAGATGAGGACTGTTCAAACCTTGATCCCGATGTGCGACTGAGAGAACAGCTTGGATTAGATTCAATGGATTTCCTTGATATTGTCATGGAACTCAGAAAAAAATATAGTATAGAAGTACCCGAAGCTGATTATTCAAATTTAGCTACACTTAACTCCTCTGTTAACTATCTTTATCCATTACTAGAAAATAAAAATAAATAATATTTGCGCTAAAAGCGCTAACAGTTTTAGGTGTTAGGTTTTAATATTGCAGACGCTGATGCTGAATCTTTTACTCTCGTTCCTGTTTCTGCCGTCTTCTCTTATATCTCGCAATCTTAAACTACTGTTAAAGGTTATGACGTGAATATTAAGTGGGTCACACCATACATCAAAATGGGAAAAACGTCTATTATTCACTTTATGGAGAATAATCCTTCTATCGCTATATTGATAGGTCTGTTAAGCGGTATTATTCCTGTAACTCTTTTTCCATCATATCCTCTCTATTATACAATTTTCTTATCATTAGTCATAAACACTGTTATTATTGTTCTTACAAACTGGAAAACCGCTACAAAAACAATAGCCTGGTGCATCGTAAGCATAACAATTATATTTTTTTATAACAGTCTATTTTTAAAAAATTACTATACTATACTACCATCCGAGAACTGCGGCGCCCAAATAAAAGCAATAGCGACAGACCCAGAACTAACCGACGACAAAATACCCTGGCTACCACAGCCAAAATATATAAAAATGACGGTTTTGGCTATTAGGTATACCTCAAAAAACAAATGGATAAAATCGTCAGGCTTAACCAGTGTTTTGCTGCCACGTAACAGCAAAACACTATCATACGGTAAAATTCTGAAAATGGAAGGCAACTTTATCCGTCCTCAAAGCGCTCCATTTCCAGGTAGCTTTGATTATAATAAGTATCTTAAAAGTCAGGGTATAAATAGCTTATTTATATGTTCAAGCTATAAATCAATAGGGTATGCAGGATTTCCATTCAATATATATCGCAAAATTTACTCCTTACGAAATTCTGCGTTAAATTCTTTATGCAGTGGAATAAATACAGCAAATACAAAAGCTTTTCTTGCTGGTTTCTTTTTTGGCTGTAGACAGGGAATCAGCAAACAAATGAAGCAGGTGTTTTTGCGAAGCGGTACTATTCATATTCTTGCAATAAGTGGACTTCACGTAGGAATACTTGCTCTAATCCTATTATTCTTATTTAGGTCGTTGCCTATAACTCCAAGATATTTGATAGTACCATCAATGTTATTCTGTTATGTTTTTTTAACAGGATTTCGCCCATCCGGATTAAGGGCACTTGTTATGATAAGTGTTTTCTGTTTTCACAAGGCTTTCTTCTACTCTATTCGCCCAATTAATTCTATTGCTTTTGCCGCTGTTATAATATTATTGTTTAACCCGTTTGCTATAGATAACACCGGGTTTCAATTTTCATTCATCATTGCTGGTTTTCTAGTCCTTTCGTGGGAAAAAACTAAAAGCTTTTTAAGAATAATAGAAGAAAAAGGTAATTGGATCATTTCCACAAATATCTCATTTTTCAAAAAGATAGGGCATGCTTTTCGAGAAAAAATATTACTTCTTACAATTACCAGTACTGTCGCTGGAATAGCCGGAACAGGTTTAATTTTATATTACCAAAGCCTGTTTATTCCTTCCATGATTTTATTAAATATTTTAATTCTCCCCTTTCTGCTACCATTATTTCTTATTGGGTTTATAAAGATATTGGCATTCCACATTTTTGGAACATCTATGTTTTTATTAAACTCTTTACTAGACGGAATAATTTCAATCATTGTCCATATCGCAAACTGGGGAGCTTATTCTGCATTTACTAAATATTATCAGCAGCCTTCGCTTATTGTTTTGATAATGTTTTATTGCTTATTAGCAACTTTCTTCCTCACATACAAAAAAAGAAATGTATTGATATTTAGCAGTCTAATCGGAGTAATTTTTATTATATGGTTATCTGGCAATATTTTCAGTTCAGGTAAAATTACTGTAATACAGGGAACAGGAGATACCCCTTCGGCAATTATTATCAAACCTAATTCATACAATCGCCCAATGCTTATAAACTGCCCAAGCAACCTTGCCGGAATTATTGTCGATAAACTAAGAAAAGAAGGGGTTAATTCGCTGGAGAGTATTATTATAACTAAAATATCTAAAAAGTATAGTGGTGGGGTTCCATATCTATTATCTCAAATGCCAACAAAACAATTAATATTTTCTAAAAAAATTCGTAAAACTAAATTATATAGGAAGCTTGTCTCACAGTGTATCAAAAATAATATTGATATAACATACCTGCCAGAAAAACGAGTATTTAAACCTGTAAAAAGAGAAAAATCAGCCAAGAACCTATGTTCTAACCTCTCGGCTTCTACTATTGCAGATTACAATACCGCCAAGACGGTTACTTGGGAAAAAAGTAAAACTGAAAATAAATTTATCTGGAATGTTAACGGCACTGAAATTTGCATTGAAGAATTAAAAATTCATCCTGGATTTAAGAAGCTGGTTATCAGGGCAAACGCTAAAAAAGCTGAAACTTTTAACATTAAAAATGCAAATTTTCTTCAATTTTTTGAATGTTCTTTACCATTAAACGGGTAGAGCAATAAGTCATGGATATCATCTTTCCCAAGCATTTTAGCTAAGCAGAGGCCAATAGTATATACATACCTAATACTATCAGAACCAATCGCGCATAGGTAGAGACTAAATACTGCGTGCTTTAAAAGCATACCAGTATTCCATGTCTCATAATCTTCATTTTCTAAAGTTTTGGCTATATCCCATTTTTTAGGTGATATTTTATATCCAAAACTATCAATGAGCACATATCCATCTTTGCGATTATAAACGATTTTACCTTTCCATCCATAATAATAAGCTATCGTTCGCGCAATGGAACAAAGAATAAAATCTGCTCCGTTTTTTGTCTCCAGTACTGTACCTATACAATAAAAATCAGGTTCAAGATCTCCTTTGCCAGAACAAACAAACCCCATCGCTTTCATGAGTTCAGCAAGTTTTGCCGTAGTAGAAGGCTTAATAACTGCAGCTTTTTCAAGCAGTTCCTTTCGCAAGCTTCTCAATGTTTCTGTGTTATCATTATCATACCACAGCAAATGTAATTCATTTAACCCCTGCCAAAGCCCTGAATATTCATTATGGAATCTACGAGACAGTTTATCCCTATTATTCCGAATTTTAATTATCGCCTGCATTTGATGGGCTCTACGCCTTATCAGTAAATTAGAACTTTCCTGTAATTCACTGAGAACAGGACCAATCTGCTTGCCGCATGACAATAACTCAGACATCGCCGAAGCTGCGATATCATTATTTTCATCTTCAAGAAGGCTTACTAATGCTGAAATTTTTTTATTATTATATCGTTTATTCATTGTATATGGTTTTATTTTTTTACTTGAACTTTCTTCCTCGGAAATTTTCCAGCTAAAGCATCTTTGGCTATTTTTTTAGCATCTTCCGAAAAGTCCATTCGCATGATCCATGATAAAAAACCGGGGTTATTTGAAGCTAATTCTTTCAATAAAATCCCTTTATTTTTCCCAAATGCTACGATTGCTTCACCATTATCATCCCACTTAAATTTTCCTGTACTATCTATCCATCTGGGATCGGTAGGATTACAAAAATCATGAAGTTTATTCATATCTCGTGGAAGGTCTGAATACTTTTCCAACTGAGCATCCAGAACAGAAATCGTTGCAAGAACATCAGCTTCGGCCGTATGTGCATTTTCAATTTCTTTTCCACAAAAAAACTTCATTGCTGCACCCAGAGTTCTTGGTTCCATTTTATGAAAAATATTCTGCGCATCAATAATTCTTCGACCAGACAAAGAAAAATCAAGTCCTGCTTTTTTAAACTCATTTGTCAAAAGTGGAATATCATATCTAACAATATTATAACCAGATAAGTCACAGTCTTCAAAAAACAAATTAAGTGAAGCTGAAACCTGAGCAAAAGTTGGTTCGTTTGCAACATCTTCATCAGTTATTCCATGAATTTCTGTTGACTCTGCAGGAATACGACGCTCAGGGTTTAATCTGCGAGTCTTTATCTGACTCTCCCCGCCCGGCATTAATTTAGCTACACAGATTTCTACTATTCTATCAACTTGCGGGTTGGTTCCTGTTGCTTCCAAATCGAAAAATATTATTGGCCTTGCTAATTCTAAATTATGAAGTTTTGTCATATATCACCATATCGTATTAAAAGTTATACCGAGGTACATGCCTTTGGCTTGTTAAAATTTTTGTTGAAATACCCGTCACAGCTTGATAATTAAATATCTTAAATGATTTTTTCAAGATAAATCTTGTTTTTATCTTTTTATTTTGCTACGTTATTTAATATTGTTGGCTATGAATAAGTTAAAAAGCAAATCTCTGTACATTCAAAATCAAAACTAAGGGCTCACTAAGATTGTATATGTCTTATGGGACTTATACAATCTATAGACCTTGCAATCATCGTCTTACTTTTTTCTTCTTTCTATCTTTTTTAAGCCGCGTAAGCTGATGTCTTCTAGCTTTAAGACCTTTATTTACCTTTATTGGATTTCCATTATAGTCAAGGCAATCATAGTACATGGATGATGCTATCGTCATTGGCAAAGGGATAAAATCTTGAACCTGCTGCAGCGACCATCTTGTTTTTGAAAGAAATTTATCAACTGTTTCAGCAGCTCTATCATCACATCCGGGAAAATTAGAAATGAAATACGGTATGATGTACTGTTTCTTCCCAAGAGCATTCGTTTCTTCTTCAAAAAAATTTACAAATTCAAGAAAATTTTCCGCTGGATTTTTCCGCATTAAATTCAAGACTTTTTTATCTAAATGTTCCGGAGCAATCTTTAAGTGCCCTGAAACATAGTTTTTGATTATCGCTTTCATCAGTTTTTTTTGATGCAATGCTAAATCCAGCCTTATTCCGGAACTAATAAAAACATGTTTTATTTTAGGCAACTCTGAAACCTTTTTGAGAAGGAGTAATAATTTATTTTCATCAATTAGATAATTTTTGCAAATTTTAGGAAAAAGACATGAAGGACGCCTACATTTCATGCAAAGATTAAAGTTTACTGATTTATTGGCAAAAGCATTAGCTGTTGGCCCGCCAATATCAGAAACTGTTCCATAAAAATCTTTTTTCAAAGATAGTTTTTTTGCTTCTTTAAGCATTGAACCTTCGCTTCTCGAGCTAATAAACTTGCCTTGATGCAGACCTAAACCACAAAAAGAACATCCTCCAGGACAACCCCTTACAGAAACAATAGAATCTTTTATCATTTCATAAGCAGGTATTTTCTTGTTGTATTTTGGGTGAGACTGCCCTGCATACGGTAAATCGTAAATTAAATCCATCTCTGAAGTCGACAACGGTATTGACGGAGGTTCTGCAAGCACAGCTCTTTCTTCATATAACTGCATTACTCTCTTTGAAGAATATGGATTCATCTCATCTTCAATTATTTTATGAGAAAGAAGCAGGGAGCCGGTTTTTGATAAAATTTCTTTGTATGATGGTAGTTTTCTATAGCTGTTATCTTTTAAATCAACAAGTTCTGTTGTTTCTTTTTTACCAAGAATCCTGACTGTTCCCAAAATATTCTTAAGGTCTGCGCCCTTAGATATTCTATCAACCGCCTCTATAACAGCCCTTTCACCCATTCCATAAACCAGTAAATCTGCTTTCGTATTAACTAAAATGCTCGGTAGTAACTTATCTTTCCAGTAATCATAGTGTGTAAACCTCCTCATACTTGCCTCTAAACCACCAATGATTATTGGGACATTTAAAAAAACTGATCGCGCCAAATTTGCATAAACTACTAATGATCTGGGAGGCCTCAAGTTTATTTCTCCATCAGGAGAAAATGAATCCTTTTTCCTTAACCTGCGTGCAGCGGTATATAGATTAAGCATAGAATCCATATTACCTGATGAAATACCG